>JAGIXO010000160.1 GCA_026122915.1 Candidatus Electronema nielsenii
TTTGTTTGTCAATTTTTGACATAGAACGAATTATTCTCACAGGCATCATAATTGAACAGCAGAGAGATCAAGCGACAGGAGAATTCAAATACTTGATTGAAGGAGGCAGCATATCAAATGGCTTGGCAGTTGTTGTGGCAAAAATAAGCAGCACAGGCAAGCTGATTATTATAACTGTTTACAAAGCATGAGAAAAAATGATTTGCGATATCTGCGGGAAAGACAGCGCGAAAATCCGTTATGCAACTCGAAGCTATGGGGCGCAGGAAAACCTGCTCGTTATTGAAAACATTCCCGTTGTGCACTGCTCTCAATGCAAAGAGAGTTACCTGACGGCTGAAACACTTTATGAGATTGAACGGATAAAATTGCACCGGCAAAGTTTTGCAGAGAAACGTCCGGTGCCGGTGGCTGCGTTTTGTTGATCCATAAGCCATGCCCATCGGCTGTGGGGATTAAGTATATTTGTTAGGGGGAAAAATGAGCGCACACGCTATGTTGCACCAAAAAGACAATTGTGTGCGCTCATTGGAGCGCAAATCAAAAAGTGTGCCAGATAAAGAAGCTGTCAGGAAACAGACAAAATGTCCTAAATGCGGGCATATCAATACCACAGACTGCCAAACTGAATGTCCAAAATGCAGTATTATATATTCTCAGTATCAATTAGTCGTCAAAAAAGCCTTTGATAATACGTTGGCAATTATTGGCAGAAATGGTCTTGAAACGGCAGGGGAGGAGTTGAATGCTTTGGCTATTCGTTACCCATCTGTTAAAGCAACATGTGATCAATATTCAGCATTTATTGACCATGCCATTAAAAAGCATTTAGCTGGAAACAACGAGTTAGCGCGTGATTATCTTGATAGACTTGCAAAGAAACATCCCGTTCTAAAAGATTCTATAGCTAATTTCTTTAAAGAAAAGGAAGTCAGCAATAACAATGATAGTTCTTCCGAGTTAACAAAGATCGTCACGCAAGATGTTGCTCCAGTAATTGATGATAATAAAATAAAGGAAAATAAAAGACGTGCATTAATAGCATGTAGTATTTTGTTTGTCATAATATTTGCAAGTATGCTAATAAACAAAGATGACTATACTGATTTAACAAAGGAAAAATATTCTGCAAGTATTATTCCTGCCCCAGAAAGAAGGTCTGTTTCACCAGTCATATCGCCTCCTGTTTCCACAGGATACACAGAAGCATTTTTAATTGTGATGAATGAGAAATATGGCAATGTCTGCAAAATTGAGACGAGTGGCATTTTCAGCAGAGCATTAAAAGTTGATTGGACTAAAAATACAAATAAACTTTACATACTTAAAGTATTCGCTGAAATTGGAGAAGCTAAGAATCGCCTTTACGAAGAAGGGGTAAGGTATTTTCAATTTCCAAATAATCTCTGTAGATATAACGTGATTGACTGGAAGACGGGAGAAAAGGAATCAATATCAGATCGGGCACCATACTGTTTTACAGATTGATTTTCTTTATTTCAAATATGACCGCCATTGCTCAAAAAATCTTTGAAGATGTAGAAAAATTGCCTCCAGACATGCAGGAGGAAACATTTAATTTTGTACAATTTTTAAAAAGCAAGATAATCAAAAGCGATTGCAAGATAGAACGAGCAGCACCTAACGGAATTGCCTTGGCTCAATTGATGAGAGAGGCTTCAAAAAAGAATTTATTTTCTCATATTGAAAATCCGGGTGAATGGCAGCGTGAAATACGCAAGGAACGTTCTCTGCCAGGGAGAGAAAGCTGATGCTGTTAGACAGCAATATCATCATCTATTCTTTCCATCCTGAATTTCAGGAACTGCTTCAAGTGTTCATCTCCAGCCATGAGTGTTGCTGCTCTATTATTAGCTGTGTGGAAACATTGGGATATCACAGGCTGTCAGAGGATGAGAAATATTATCTGCAACGTTTTTTTGACACAATTACTGTGTTGCCTGTAACTCAAGTCATCATAAGCACGGCAATCGCAGTCCGGCAGCAGAAAAAGATGTCGTTAGGTGATGCGTTGATTGCCGCCACCGCCCTTGAGCACCGCCAAACTTTGGCAACACGGAACGCGAAGGATTTTGATTGGGTGGAAGGGTTAAAGATCGTTGATCCGTTGGCATGAAAGACTCCCACTGGCACATGCAGCCCAACAAGGCCAAAGTTCTCATGCTGGCCAAGCGGATGCTGCCGGAATTCATCTGTGATGCAGTCAATCTTGAGGGTATCAATTATACTCTTCCGGAGATACAAACTCTGCTCGACGGCATCACGGTTGGCGGTCATAAAGTCAGTGATCAGCAGGTTGCGCTGAATCAGCATCAGGCGTGGCGGCTGTTGTTTCAGTTGACTGAAGAAGATAAATTTGCCGTCACTGCGGAAATCGCCTGCGCTCTTCATGAAATTGCTGCGAAAGACGATGCCTTGGAATGGGGAAAGTTCCGCTCAGGCGGAGTCACTATTGCCGGAACAGCATACATGCCGCCTTCAACAGACAAGTTGCCGGGGCTGTTTGCGCAAATGGTGCAAGATGCGGAGCTGATTCCTGACATTTACGATCAGGCGATTTTTCTTTTCTTGACAATGGCTCGGCACCAGTTTTTCTATGATGTCAACAAGCGCATGGGCCGTTTCATGATGAACGGACTGCTCTTGCACAACGGTTTTCCGGCGATCAATCTTCCGTCAAAACGGCAGTTGGAATTCAATCAGCTCATGCTGGCTTTTTATGACAGCGGCGACCAGCGGCAGATGAACGCTTTTCTTCGTTCCTGTTTGGATGAGCGCGTCATTCAGATTATGAAAGAATAAAACCAGCCATCCGGCATTTTCTGTCCATAACACGGATTTTATATTATGACTGAACAAGCAAAAAAGACTGCAATCATACGCGGCAAGGATGCCAACGGCCTGCGGCTGACATCCAAAGTTTTTGAAGAAGAAGTGCGTGGCGCGGCGGTTGACGCGGACGAGCTGCTGCTCGAATCCTTTGGTCAGCACAACAGCGGCCTGTCCTTGCGCCCGCC
>JAGIXO010000161.1 GCA_026122915.1 Candidatus Electronema nielsenii
TTACTCACGACACGTCGCTGCTCAAGCCCAATCCGCTTCTTCTGTGGGGCCTGCCGCTGCTCTTTGCTCTGTTGGCTTTCAGCCTCCTTTCGCAGACAAAGATCAGCGGTTTGGCCCCTTTTTCTGACCTGTATAGCAAGCAACCTTCTATCGGCGAGAACATTAACGCGCTTGACGGCCTACGCGGGCTTGCGATGCTGATGGTGATTGCGGATCACACCTGGGGCCTCTTCACAGGACTCGGTGCCAGCGGAGTGTGGATATTCATGACTCTGAGCGGCTTTCTCCTTGCTAAACCCTTTGTACAGCAGCCAGAGAGAGCACTGTCTGTAGCGAGCTGGCAGCACTTCTTTGCTCGTCGGCTGCGTAGAATATTGCCGCTGTATTACACCTATATTGTCATAGTCTATCTCTTTACCGCTCGCTTTGATGAGGCACTGCTTCATCTCCTCTTTCTCAAGGGTGCAGGGCATCTCTGGGTAGTGCCGCAGGAGATGTTCTTTTATCTGCTCACTCCCCTCTTGATGTTGGTTAGTTTGCTGCTCTTCCGCTTACGTCCTTGGTTGGTTCTCCCCGCATTGATTGCCCTGATGCTCTTGAGCAATCACTCGCTTGATGGAAACGTTCTGTTCTTGTACGGCATGAATAACATCAAGCTGCGACCTTACTTCGGAGTCTTCCTTGCCGGAATTATTGCCTCTTGGTTCTACTACGGCATCTGGCAGAGAAGAGATAAACCAGAGCTGCACAAGAAGATAGAACTGTGGGGAGCAGGCATCAGCACTGCGTTGCTGCTACTCTTTCTCCTTGGTTCAGAGGAACACCTCTGGGGTACCGGCACGCGGGTATTCACCCAAATGTATTTCTCTTGGTTTGGTACGGCTGCCGCTGTGCTGATCTTGGCAGTGCTGGCCGCTGGCCCTGCATCTGCAATCACTCGAATACTATCTTCCCTTCCGCTGCGTGCGCTCAGTTTAGTGTCGTTCAGCATATATCTCTTTCATCCCCTGATGCTTGAGCTGATCCGCAAAGGCGCAGCGTACTACGGTGGAATCAACCATCTGTCGGGCTTTCCGCTGTTTGTTTCCACCCTGCTGCTGAGTTATCTTTTCGCCTGCTTCACCTATGCCCTGATTGAACGGCCCTTCCTTCGTTCCGCATAATCATCAATCTCATTCACGGTCTCTTTTCATGCAGCTGCTTAGTCTGTTCCCCCGTTTTTCAACTGCGCCGCCTTTACACGGGCTTGGCTTGAATGCTGCCGCAGTGTCTGAAAATGAAACATCACCGCCTAAATATTGGCTCTTCATTCTCCTTCTGTCTTTAGTTCTCAGTGCAGGTTATTACTTTTTGATTTTCAACAGGACATTGATTGAATTAGAGCTGGAGACTGATACCCGCACTCTCCTTCAGGTCTTTTGGCCCGATAAGCACGGGAACTACAGTGAAAGGAAATCAGCGCAACTGCTGATCAAGCCCGGCGTGTCCCGTTATGCTATCAGTGTCACCAATGTTTTCCACCTTAATCGTCTGCGCTTAGACCCCAGTGAAAACAAGGCGGCTACTATCACCATCCGGCGGATTACACTCCAACAGAGCGGCTTTCCCCTGTATCAGGTACAAAGTCCTGCTGATTTTGCTACTCGTCTGCGAGTGATAGCTGGAGTTAAAAGCATGACTCCGCTGCCAGAAGGCGGTGTCAGTATGGCAGTTCATAAAGGTGATTCGCAGGTAGAGCTTTCCCTGCCAAAGATGGAGAGACACGTTCCTTGGTTTGATGAATTAGAACATGAGCTGGGTATCTTGTTCTTGGCGGTTGGCTGTTATCTTCTCACCCGCCTCTTTTTCAACCAGCTGAATTTCATTCCGGTGCTGGCTACTTTTGTCTTAGCCTTGATCTTGGTCATGGCAACTCTAAGTGCATATAACACACATCCTGATGAAAACATGCACGTAGCATCAGCGGGGTATTACAAAGATCACTTCCTTCCACCGAGAGTCGGCAACCCAGCTATTACCCACACGTATAGTGCTTACGGGGTTTCACGACTGCATTCAGGTGAGATATATTATCTGATCGTCGGGAAATATCTCCATTTCATCGAACAGCTTCATCTTGAGCAGTACCTTGCCCAGCGACTGTTCAATGTGTTGCTCTTCCTTGTCTTAGTGCTGTATGCCTTTGGTAAGGCTGATTTCCGTTTTTTCCTTCTCTCGCTGCTGATTTCTCCGCAGATATGGTATGTGTTCAGTTATTGCAACTCTGAGGCCCTATCTGTTTGTCTTTGTCTGTTCGCTGCGTATCAATTAGCTACAGAGCGATCAACCCTCAACACCTTGCTCAGGGATGAGTTAGAAAAATACGGCTGGTTCGCATCTCTCTGGCTCGGCTTGCTCTTAGGTCTGCTCTTGTTTCAGAAACAGAACTTTTACTTCCTCTATGTGTTCTTCTTCCTTTATTTTCTCTGGCGGATACGAATTGCACCACCTGTCTGGAGCAAAAGAACTCTTGCTCGCTTCACAGCCATTGTTCTTATCGGCGGTCTCTTCTTTACTGTTGTCAAAGTCACCGATGCTTGGATCAATGATTTCAAGAAAAGCGAGCTGATCTTAGCTGCTCGCGAGCAGTACGCACAGCCCATATACAAACCCAACACCCCACTGAACGAGAAGCATTTTTATCTCCAGATGCGGGACAGAGGGAAAACATTTAAACAGTTTATAGAGCTTGACCGCTGGGGTGAGAAGTCGTTCCGCTCTGCCTTTGGGGTTTATGGCTTCACCCAATATGCAGCCTCCTTCGCTTATTACGACTATGTACGAGTTGTCGGTCTGCTGCTCCTCCTCACGCTTGCGGTCGCCCTTGTATGGCGAGGCGGGCTACCGGGTCTGACCCTGCTGGGGCTTGCTACAGGCTGCACGTTGTTCTTTATCAGCGGCATGATCTGGCACGCTTGGACAGTTGACTTTCAAGCTCAAGGCCGCTATTCACTCCCCCTGCTCCCGATGTTTGCTATCC
>JAGIXO010000162.1 GCA_026122915.1 Candidatus Electronema nielsenii
TGTTGGTGTAGCCGGTCACATCTTCCAAGTGCTGATCAACCGCAGCGATGCTCTGCTCTAATTCCCGGACTTCCTTACGCTGCTTATTCAGGTCATAGCGCGATATTCGCTTGATCTTGATCTCTAAGAGCTGCTCGATATCCTCTTTGCTTACCTTGCGGATCAGTGTGTCAGCAAAGGGCAGCAGGGTATTGCGGATCGCGGTGCTTATTGCCTGCAACGAAGTCTCCTCTTCAATCTGCTTATACAACCGCTCCTCGATGAATAGCTGCTCCAGCCTGCGAGCGTGCAGTTTATCCAAGAGCCTGCCTCGGTCAATCCGCAGTTCCTGTTCCAAGTCCCGGCGCAGCTTATTTGTGTTATGCCGTAGCACCTCTTCTACGCCCATGATGCAAGGCATGTTGTCCTTGATCACGACCAGATTTGGCGAAACGCTCACTTCACAGTCAGTAAAGGCATAGAGAGCGTCCACCGCGTCCTGGGCATAGACACCACGCGGCAGCTTAATCTCCACCTCCACCCGCTCTGCCGTGTAGTCATTGATCGAGGCGAGCTTGATTTTGCCTGCCTTGGCTGCCCGCTCCACCGACTCAATCAGGGCCTCGGTAGTCAGGCCACCCGGCAGTTCGGTGATGGTAATCGTCTTCTCATCACTGAGGTTCATCCGCGCCCGGCAGCGCAGCCGCCCATTGCCGCTCTCGTAGTTGGAGACATCAACGATGCCACCACCGGGGAAGTCAGGGTGGAGGATGAAGTCGCGGCCTTCTAAATAAGCAATCTGAGCGGCCAGCAGCTCGCAGAAGTTATGCGGCAGAATGCGGGTCGCCATGCCGACTGCAATGCCTTCCGCACCGAGCAAGAGGAGCAGCGGCAACTTAGCAGGCAAGGCTACCGGCTCTTGCGTGCGTCCGTCGTAGGAATCAACGAACTCAGTCAGGTCGCGGTTGAACAAGGTCTCACGGGCCAGCGGGGTTAGGCGGCATTCGATGTAGCGCGCTGCCGAAGCCTGATCGCCAGTGTGGACGTTGCCGAAGTTACCTTGGCGGTCGATCAAGCATTCCTTATTCGCCAGATTAACTAAGGCGGCAAAGATTGACTGATCACCGTGCGGGTGCAGCTTCATGGTCTCGCCGACCACGTTTGCCACCTTATGGTAACGGCCATCGTCGATGTTGTGCAAGGTCTGCAAGATGCGCCGCTGCACCGGCTTGAGGCCGTCGTCTATGTCCGGGATGGCCCGCTCGCGGATAACGTAGGCGGTGTAGTCGAGGAAGTTGCGGTCAAAGAGCCGATGCAGGCGGCTTTGAGGATGCTCAGGGAGTATTTCGCTCATGTGTTGTTTTCGTTATTGCCGCTCCCGCAGCTTGGCGCGAACCGCCTCCAATACCTCGCGGCATTCTTGCAGCATTGGGTGTTCGAGATGCTCCATTAGCTTCATAGCCTGACTAAGGTATTGCGCTGACTTAGCCAGTTCTCCTTGATCTTCGTAAAGTAGTCCTATATTCCATCTGCTGCGAGCCTGCCCCTCTTTATCGTTAATCTCTTTGGCTATAGCCATTGCTTGCTCCAAATATTTTAGTGCAGTGGCGTAATCTCCTTTAGCCTCATAAATCATGCCGATATTGTTCAGCGTTGCTCCCTCGCCTCGTCGATCGCCGATTTGGTGGCTGATAGTCAAGCTCTGTTCATACAGCTCCAAGGCAGCATCATATTTCTCTTGGGCATAACAAACTGTACTGATGTTGTTCAACGTAGCACTTTCCCCGTGCTTATCCTTGGTCTCACGTCTGATGGCCAAAGCCTGCTCATAATATTGTAGGGCTGCTGGATAGTCACTTTTCGCATAGTAAATTTGGCCGATGTTATCGAGAGTAACTCCCTCACCTTCTTTATGGTTTATCTCCCTTAGCAGCAGCAGGCTTTGTTCAAAATACTTCAGAGCCTTGGGATAATCGCCCTTGGCTTTATAAATATTGGCGATATTATTCAGCGGTACGCCTTCGCTTTCCGTATCGCTAAAATTTTGGAATATAGGCAGGCTCTGTTCTAAATAGGCTAAGGATTTGTCGTACTCACCCTGCGCTTGGTAAATCAAGCCGATGTTATTCAGTGACTTAGCTTCACCTTGGCGGTCGCCAATATCACGGAAGATGGACAGGCTCTGCTCATATAATGACAGTGCCTCTGCATAGCGAGCAATATCGTCCAAATCATTCCCTGCCGCGCCAAGATACCCCGCTCTTTCATTTTTATGTCCTTCAGGCAAGGCAGCCGCAGCCTCTTGGAAATACTGGGCAGATTTCTCGTACCGATATTGCAGCCGTTGCAGCTTGGCTCTGCTCACTAAGTTTTCTGCTTTGCAAAGCTGCTGCTTCTCCAATGCCGCTGCTGCTTCCGCCTGAATTTTATGCAACTGAAGAATAGCTTTGTCGCAACGTTCATCTATGTGATCGAGCAGCTCTTCTACCTCCGAGAAGCGACCATTTTCAAATGCTTGATCGGCCTGCTTCTTCAGGGCTTTCACTTCTGGGTCATCACAAGAAATGACCTGCAAGCGAAGTTTGAGTTCTTTGTACTGGCAGGCAAATTCCCGCAGCTTGCTGTCCAAGTCGCCCGGCGGCACCTGTGGCTCTTCCAAAATTTTGAAGAAGCTGGCAAAGGCCGCGTCAGTAATACCGTCCTTAATCTTAAGCCGTTCGCATTCGTCCCTGACCTGATCGTATTTCTCAAATGGCACGCCATCAATGATGGTGATCACCGGGCCGTGGTTGTCCACCTTCTTGCCAACCGCATTCTGGCCCTGTCCGATGTTCTGTTCGCCGCCGTTGCAGGTGAATTCATTGTCTGCTGAAGATTTCTTCTTTCTCCAAAAACACCATGAAGCAACAGCAAGCGCAGCACTGACTGCCAGCGAAAGCGCATAAATGCCGCTGCCGCTCCACGTCGTTTGAGGATTATCAAGCAGCCATTGCAGCTTGTCAC
>JAGIXO010000163.1 GCA_026122915.1 Candidatus Electronema nielsenii
CAGCCTTTTTTCCGCTATCCAGATCAGCAGCAGCACCGGCAGGCCGAGCAGAGCCGTGGCAAGGAAGAAGCGTTCGTAGCCCCAAGCTGTAACCATTGTCCCAGAATAGCCACCGAGCAGCTTGGGCAACAAAGTCATCAGCGAGCTGAAGACTGCATACTGCATGGCGGTGAAGGAAATGTTGGTCAGCCCGGCAAGGAAGGCGACAAAGGCAGCCGAGGCAATACCTGCGCTCAGGTTGTCTGCCGCGATCACTGCTGAAAGCAGCGGCACGCTGGCACCAGACCGCGAAAGCAGGAGAAAAAGCAGATTGGTGAGGCTGGAGAGTAGCGCACCAACAAAGAGCATTTTCATCACCCCGTAGCGAACTGTCAGTGTGCCTCCGAGAAAACCACCGAGCAATGTCATAAAGAGGCCAAAAGTTTTGATGATGCTGGCAATCACTTCCTTAGAAAAGCCGATATCCTGATAGAAGACATTAGCGATCACTCCGAGCAAGATGTCGGAGATGCGATAGACACCAATCAGACTCAACAGGAGCAGTGAGGTTCTGAGGCCGTAGCGACTGAAAAAGTCGGCAAGCGGACTGATGTAGGTCTGACTGATCATGCTGCCGTCGGCAAGATTCCAGCGCATAAGTAGGAAGGAAGCAGCCAAAGCGCAGAAGATAGCCAAGACCAAACGGCTTGCTTCTCCCAGAAAGGAAGCGAACGGGGCTGTGTTGCCCAAGGCAGTGCCGAAGAAGCCTTTAAACAGTCCGTTGAATATCGCTGCCAAACCACTGCTGAGAAAGAAAATAGTGACAAACACCCCGGCAATACAGAGAAAGAGCAGAAGAAAGCGTAGGTAATAAATAGCCGGGTAGTGAGAACGATCTTTGTTCACTGCTGGTTCTGGAATGAGCAACGTGGTAGCCACACCGATCAGCATCACAGCTGCCATTGCAAAATAACTGCCCTGCCAAGCCGTGTAGTTGTAGGCTGCTTTGCTGGTGCCAAACCAAGCGGCAAGATAGAGCGCACCTGCACCAGCAGCCAGCATTCCTATGCGGTAGCCTGCGATATAAGCTGAGGAAAGCAGAGCTTGCAACTCTTGGGCCGCGCATTCGATTCGGTAAGCATCGATGACAATATCCTGCGTGGCTGAGGAAAAACCGAGCAGGACGGCTGCCAAAGCCATCAGGGTTAAACTCTGTCCGCCTGCGGCTGGGTTCGTCAGAGCCATGCAGCAAATAGCGAGAATCACCGCTGTTTGCGCCAAGAGCAGCCAGCCGCGTCGTCTGCCGAATCGTTGGGTCAGAAAAGGCAGAGGCAGGGTATCAATCAGTGGTGCCCAGACAAATTTAAAGGAGTAGGCCAAGGCTGCCCAACTGAAATAGGTGACAGCAGAGCGGTCAACGCCCGCCTCGCCCAGCCAGAGCGAGAGAGTGGAAAAAATCAGCATCAGGGGCAGGCCAGCAGAAAAACCGAAGAAGAGCATCGTCACTACTCTGGGGTGCAGCCAAGTCTGCATGGTTTGCTTCCAGCTTTTCGCTGCTGCATTCTCTGTGTTCATGTAGTTGTCCATTGCTGATAATTGTGTTATGGTTGAGCAGACTGAGTTGATTCCTTGCTCCATTGTCGCTCACCGATGAGAAACAGCAAAAAAATATATACCATGCTGACCAGAAAAAAGGAACCGCTGAAGCACGTTCAACCTGCCAGTCTGTTATGACACAGCCTGTTCCTTCCCAAGATTCTATAAACTTTGGCAGACAGCTTGTCAGTAGCACCGCCTTGTCTGAGCATGTCATGAATCAGCTCTTTGCGGCTTTGCTGATGACGGCGTTGGGCGTGTTCATCATTGCGAATCTGCTCTTGCTAAATCCGCTGACCTTGATACGTTCAACCCAAATTACGGCGGGCTGTCTTGGCTTGCTGCTGCTTTTTTATATGCTGTCTCGGCAGACCGGTAGCTTTCTCTGGGGGATAACGCTAACCTGTGGAATTGCTTGGCTGGTGGTGTTCAGCCGCCAGCCTTGGCTGACATTCACGCTCCGTGGGCTTGCTGCGGGAGCACTGCTCTACGCTCTGCGCTTCCTCCGAGTCGCCCGCCGTGACCTGCCCCTGCTTTTTTTGATGGCTATAGCCGCGTCCGCAGCAATATCAGGTATGGAGGCATATACTTCCTTCGACATGCTGCCACGTCTGCATTTCGGCGAAGTGCATCAGGATACGCTGTATCATGCCAGCATCGCCGCTATGATTAAGAATTATGGCGTGGTTTCAACCGGTCTGCACGGTTTAGTAGAAACACCGTATCACACCCTCTCGCATGTGCTGATGGCCTGCATCAGCCTACTCTTAGGGGCAAGCGTTATTGAAGTCTATGGAGTTGCCAATCCGGTACTGTTCGCCCCACTGCTGATTTTTAGTGTCACTGCCTGCTGCGCTATGCTTGATCGTTCGCAGCGTCTGTCTCTTCCTGTAGCTTGGGGAGCAGTGGTACTACTGCTGGCTGTCATGCCGGTGCTGTTTGGATGGTGGATGGTGCTCCAAAGACCATTTTTCATCTCGGAATCCTACGTTCTTTCATTGGGGCTGTTTACTTTGGGGCTGCCGCTGCTGCATAAGCGACATTTGTTATGGAGCGATCTCCTGCTGACGTTCCTTTTGTCGGCAATGATCTCCAATGCTAAGGCATCAACAGGTCTTTTTTTTGTCGGACTTTGGTTTACCCGCCTGATAGTTGTACGCGGCGATGATATACGGCGTGAGGCTGTAGCCACAATTTTGGCGGGAGCAGCAGCAGGATGGGTTATCTTTGACTCGGCGCAAACGACTGTCGGAACGACACCGTCCTTTGAACC
>JAGIXO010000164.1 GCA_026122915.1 Candidatus Electronema nielsenii
TCGGGCTTTGAGCGGGCTGGTTGATCGTGAGGCACTTATCAATCTTCTTGCCCCGCAGAAAACTCTGTTTGCTTTAGTGGATATTGTGATCACCGGCGGCGTAATTGCAGGCGGCAGCGCGGCCATAGACAAGATGGGCAGGAAAATTAGCCAAACATTGAACCTGACTTCCGCTACCACTTCTACAGTGACGACACCGCAGCAGCCGCAAAGCAATGATCCTGCTACGGCAGCTGATTCTGCAACTTCGGTAACGACGAACAACAATGGCATTTGAAAGAGCAAAGGAACAGCAGGCTCCGACGTGGACTGTCGGTAAGAATTCCTCCAGTCAAATCTGCCGTTTTCTTCAGCAGCAGGCCGAGGCTGGGGTGAAGGTCTTCTGTTTCGATTACTTTGACACCTTAGCGGTGCGGGAGGTGCAGCCGGAGTACACCAAGCAATTGGCAGCCCGGTTGCACAGTCTTCTGCTTCACGACCTGATTCCGCCGGAACAGCTTTACGCTATGCGGCAGCAGATAGAGCGCGAGCTGTGCGAGCAAAACGCTGCATCGGGCAAGGAGCTTGAATTCTATCTCGCAGATTTTGCCCCGATCTACCGTCTGCGGCTGCGGGAGCAGCTTGGCAATCTTGAGCCGCTGCGCAATGTAGCGCAGTTCACCGAGCTTATCATAGCCATCGAGACGGTGGTGGAAATGTCCGTGCAGCAGCCCTGCGCGGACACGGTCAAAGCACTGGGCTGGCTGCGGCAGCAGGGCTTTCGCACCGTGCTGATCTCGGATTTCTATCTACCGCTTCGTTCGTTCAAGCGAATGCTCGGCAATCTCGGTCTGCTGGATCAATTCAATCATCTCTATATTTCCGCTGATTACAGCATCGCCAAGAGTTCCGGGCGGCTGTACTGGAAAGTCTGCCGTGATCTGAATCTCAATGCCAAGCAGCTGATGATGATCGGCGACAATCCGCACTCAGACATTTTTCGAGCCAAGGAAAAAGGGCTGCCCTGCATCCATCTGCTTAATCCCAAGCAGCAGGCTTTCTATGAACAGTGGCGACCTGAGCAGCTTGCCGCGCCCAAGCGGGTGCAGCAGCTTTTTACCGAAGCCGCCAGCGCGTCTGGTCTGTTCAAAGAGATCGGCACCAGTCTTTGGCAATTCACGTGGAAGCTGCTGCGGGAGTTGCAGCAGCGGCAGGTGCGGAATGTTTTTTTTCTCTCCAAGGAAGGCGAGTTCCTGAAGAAGCTCTTTGACCGGATGCAGGAAGAGCTGTTCGGTGGCCAGACGATCCGCAGCCATTACCTCATGGTCTCACGCAAAGCCACTTTCCTTGCCTCGCTCAAGCCGCTGGAACAGGAAGACTTCCTCCGCCTTTTTTATCAATATCGGGACATCTCACCGCGCGACTTCCTCCTCAGTTTGAACCTTGAGGAAGGGCAAGCCGCCGCGCTCTGTGCTGAGGCCGGAGTTGATTTCCAGACTCGCCTGCCTGACCTTTCCACTCAGCCCGCGTTTCGGCAACTACTCGATTGCGAGCGGTTCAAGCAGTTGTATGAGACCCGGCGCAGCTGTCAGCGGCGCAATTTCATTGCTTATCTCGACTCTTTTGGCGTGGAGTATCAGCAAGATGGCCTGACGATTGTTGATGTGGGCTGGAAAGGCACGATCCAAGACAATCTGCGCCATATTCTCGGCGGGCGCGTGCCGGTGCAGGGCTTTTATGTCGGCTATTTGACCGCTGCGCCGCAGCAAGAAGGCAACCGCAAGCAGGGTTTGCTGTTCGATAGCTCTTGCCCGCAGCTGCCGTATTTCAACGTCTATAACAACAACCGCTCGCTCTTTGAGATGCTGCTCGGCGCGTCACACGGCAGCGCGGACGGCTATTTCACTGCTGAGGAATTTGCTCGCCTGCCTGATGATCATCGGCGAGAAATTCGGCAGCGCATTCCGCTACAACCGGGCGAGCTACTGATCGCTGCCTTGGACATGCCAGAGGAACGCGCTCTGTTTGAGGCAAAAATCCGCCCGATTCAGACGCAGGTTTTCGAGGAAGCTGGACTGCTCAACCGCACTTTACTGCGCACCGGCTGTGTTCTTCCCGATGCCGAGTGGTTTGCGCGCCGTCATGCCCGCATGGTCTTCACGCCGGGACGGAAGGAGATCGATTTTTTTGAACGCCTCTATCATTTGGAGAATTTCGGCGTGTTTGAATACACCGATTTCCGCACTGATGCCCGGCTTTCTCTGCGGCAGCGATGGCGGAACTTTGTCACTATGCGCAAGAATCCGGCAGTGTTAGAAATGGGCACTTGGCCACCAATCATCCTCCGGCGGTTAGGCTTAGACTTCTACCGGCACATCAACGGGCCAAGGCGGCATTGGCGGGAATTCAGGAAGAGATAGGGACGAAACGAATCACCCTCTAAGTTGGTATGGTTACGCGATAAACTTCAACCAATTATCCTTGGCACCACAAATGCCGTTTGGTCATGACAAGGGCTGTTTGCTAAAGCCTTTTCTCTTGGCAGCGAAGGCCGAACCTCATCTTCGCGAAAGGCATTCGTCGCACCAAAAAGATGCGTTTCTGCCGAAATGCCTGTGGTATCCAGCTCATCGAGCTTGGCCACGTAACTCAAGATGGTGTCTAACTGCGCGGTCATCTTGTCTATGGCCTCGCCGCTCAGTTCTAGACGAGCAAGGCGAGCGGTTTTTTCAACTTCCTCGAGAGTTATCTTCATGATCGTTTGCAAATAGTGAATTGAGAGTGCAAGCAGCCATGCCGTTCTATGCTTGCTTTTGGCTGGTTTACCCGTATTG
>JAGIXO010000165.1 GCA_026122915.1 Candidatus Electronema nielsenii
TTGCTTCGATTTATTTTGAGATAGGTTCATGTCATTGAGATAGAAACGCCACTCCCGCGCAGGTCGTTCAGACATGCAATCCTTCTTGTTCTATGCGGGGACGCAGTTCAGGACGCAGCGCCTTATCTGTCACCAAATCCACCGGGCAGCCCAGCATGTCTTCCAAATAGAACTGCACCCCAAAATACCGCGTTGACGTAGCAGGCCCGTCAAAGGCGACCAAGATGTCCACATCGCTGCTGCTGCCCGCCGCATCCCGTGCTGTTGAACCGAACAACATCAGCCGCGTGATGCCGCGTCATTGTGTCTCTCCCTTATCTCTCCCAAAACGGCGACATCGCCCTTAGTCCAGCAATAATCTCCGGCATCTTCGCCAGGACGAAATCCACCTCATCCTCGGTGTTATAGACCGACAGACTGAAGCGGATCGAGCCATGCGCGGCGGTGAACGGCACGCCCATTGCCCGGAGGACATGCGACGGCTCCAGCGAGCCAGAAGTGCAGGCCGAGCCGGACGAGGCGCAGATATTGTGCCGGTTCATGTGCAGGAGTATGGCCTCGCCTTCCACGTACTCAAAGCTGATGTTGCTGGTGTTGGGCAGGCGCAGCTCGGCATGACCGTTGAGGATGGCTTTAGGCACGGCAGCCAGCAAGCCATGCTCCAGCTTGTCCCGCAGGGCGCGCACTCGCGTGTTCTCCTCAGCCATCATCCTACCTGCCAGCTCGCAGGCTTTGCCTAAGCCGACAATGGAGGCCACGTTCTCGGTGCCGCCGCGCCGTCCTTTCTCCTGATGCCCGCCATGCAGGAAGGTGACGAACGGTGTCTTCTTGCGTACATAAAGCACGCCCACACCCTTCGGTGCGTGTAGCTTGTGACCAGACAGGGAGAGGAAATCAATCTGATTGCGCTTCATGTTGATTGGCACCTTGCCCACGGCCTGCACCGCGTCGGTGTGGAAGAGGATGCCGCGCTCTTTGGCCATCGCAGCCATCTTCTCTACAGGGAAGAGCACGCCGGTCTCATTGTTCGCCCACATGGCGGAGACCACGGCGGTGTCGTCAGCAAGAGCTTCCTTGTAGCTGTCAAGATTGAGGCAGCCATCCGTCTCCACCGCGAGATTGGTGATGCGGTGTTTGTGGCCAGTGAGCGTGCCCAAGTTCTCGCAAAGATTCTTCACTGCCGGATGCTCGACCTTGGTCGTCACCACGTGCCGCTTCTCCGGGAAGGTCTGCAAGGCAGAGAGGATGGCCGTGGAGTCGCTCTCCGTGCCGCAGCTCGTGAAGATGATCTCGCTTGGCTCCGCGCCGAGCAGCTCGGCCACCTGAGCGCGGGCTGTCTCCACCGCCCGCCCGACCTGGCCGCCAAAGGTGTGCATGGAGGATGGATTGCCGTAATAGTCCGTGAGAAAGGGCAGCATCGCCTCCAGCACTTCCGGGGCAGTCCGGGTGGTGGCGTTGTTGTCCATGTAAACAACCTTGCCTTTGCCGCAGTCCATTATCGTGCCTCCTCGACAATCAGGGTTTCCGCAACCTGCTCGCGCAGCTTCTTTTCAACGTATTCCTTGAGCGTGGCCTGCGAGGACTGGCAGCGCGAGCAGGCCCCGCGCAGCGAGACGGTCACAATGTCGCCGTCCACGTCAATCAGCTCGATGCCGCCGCCGTCCTTCTTCAAGGTCGGCAGTATCTCCCGCTCGATCACATCCTCAATCTTCTTGATCTTCTGGAGCGTAGTCAGACGCGGTGCTGCGGGCTTAGCAGCCTTTTCCGCCGACATGGCCTGCACGGTCTGCTGAAGCAGCTCGCGCAGCTTGTCCTCGCACTTGCCGCAGCCGCCGCCCGCCTTAGTGAAGTTGGTGATGTCCTCGACCGAGCGCAGGTTGGACTCACGGACAGCGCGGATGATCTCCAGATCCGTCACGCCGAAGCACTCGCAGACCACATTGCCTTGGGCCATCGGCAACATCACGCCCCGGTAGTCGGCAATCGCGGCCTCCAACGCCTCGCGGCCCATGACCGAGCAGTGCATCTTCTCTTTGGGCAGGCCGCCGAGCGCGTCGGCAATCTGCTGGTTGGTGAGCTTGGCCGCCTCGTCCACGTGCATTCCTTTGATGATCTCGGTCAGCACAGAAGAAGAGGCTATGGCTGAGGCGCAGCCGAAGGTCTTGAACTTCGCGTCGGTGATGATGCCGAATTCATCCACCTGAATGGTCAGCTTGAGCGCGTCGCCGCAGGCTAAGGAGCCGACCTCGCCGGTGCCGCTGGGTTTCTCCAGCTCGCCCACGTTCTTCGGGCTGATGAAATGCTCCTGCACTTTGTCTGTATAATCCCACATGATATCTGTCCGTGTGTGTTTTTTGGTAGTGATTAAATTGCAAGTGATGCTCTCAAGCTGAGATTATGTCGGACGATGAACAGGCGTGTGACCAGTTCATGATAAAATTTCGTTGAAAAAGACAGCTTTTTTCGTGCATATCGTGCATTTGACTGGTGGCAGGTATTGTTCCATCGTTCGACATGACAGGTTATGACCCGTTTCTTTGCCGACACTGCTGTGAGTCAAGACAGGGAACACTTTGCTGTATGCGTTCCAGAAGTCACTGAAAGTGCGGCAGGTTTGATACGCATTCTGGAATGCGTTCCCATAATGCTCTGCACGATGCTTCGCTCCGATCTCCGAGGGCATACGCCACAATCTGGCGCGTCCGGCGGCAGATGGCGATCCATAGACAGCATTTGGCCGCCTTTTTCAAGACAAATGACCA
>JAGIXO010000166.1 GCA_026122915.1 Candidatus Electronema nielsenii
CAGCGCGCCTGTCACTATTCTTCATCCATTGAAACACCATGAACCACTTCACCTATCACCACGGCGAACTCTGCTGCGAGGACGTGCGGATTAAGGACATTGCTGCCCAAGTCGGCACCCCTTTCTATCTCTACAGCGCAGCCACCCTCAAGCGGCATTTCACCGCCTTTGAGTCCGGCTTCGAGGGCATGGCCCATCAGACCTGCTTTGCGGTCAAGGCCTGCTCGAACATCGCTATCCTCAACCTCTTTGCCAAGCAGGGTGGCGGCGCAGACATCGTCTCTGGCGGCGAGCTGTTCCGCGCGCTCAAGGCCGGGGTTGATCCACAGCGCATCATCTACTCAGGCGTAGGCAAGACACGGCGGGAGATGCGCGAGGCATTGCAGGCAGGCATCCTGATGTTCAACGTTGAGTCACCGCAGGAGCTTGACCGCTTGCAGGAGGTCGCGGCGGAGTTGAAGACCGCAGCCCGCATTGCCTTTCGCATCAACCCAGATGTTGACCCGAAGACCCACGCCTACATCTCCACCGGCTTGGCAAAGAACAAGTTCGGCATCCCGGTGCCAGAAGCCTTGCAGGAGTACGTGCGTGCCAAGGCCATGTCCAACATTGAGATTGTCGGTGTGAGCTGCCATATCGGTTCGCAGCTTACGCAGATCGAGCCATTCATTGAGGCACTGCGCAAGGTGAAGGCATTCATCGTCCGCTTGGAGCAAGAAGGCATTCAGCTGAAATACATCGATATGGGCGGCGGTATTGGCATTCCCTATGATGACGAGCAGCCGCCGCATCCGGTGGATTACGCCGCTGCTGTCCGGGCAGAGCTGGCAGGCACAGACATCACCCTGATCTTAGAGCCGGGCCGGGTGTTGGTGGGCAATGCAGGCATACTCGTCACCGAGGTGCAATACACCAAGCGCAACAGCGGCAGCGAGAAGCGGTTCATTGTGGTGGATGCGGCCATGAACGACTTGGCGCGGCCTTCGTTGTACGGGGCGTTCCATGAGATACTGCCGGTGCGCGAAACAGCGGCAACAGAGAAGCGGCAGGCGGACGTGGTCGGCCCAATCTGTGAGAGCGGCGACTTCCTCGCCAAGGACAGGCTGCTGCCGGACGTGCAGCCCGGCGAGCTGCTGGCGGTGATGAGCAGCGGGGCCTACGGGTTCTCGATGTCTTCCACCTACAACTCGCGGCCCAGAGTAGCGGAAGTGCTGGTCAGCGGCGGGAGCTTTGAGGTCATCCGCCAGCGCGAGTGCTATGAGGATTTAGTGCGTGGAGAGGCAGTGAGCGGGTTAGACTGAGCAGGGTTGGTCTGAAAGAGGAAGCAAGGGCGGTTGGTTCCTGAACCGCCCTTATGCGCTGCAACTACTCTTCCACAGGCTGCTTGCTCTTGTCCAAGGCAAAGGCTGTGTGCAGAGCGCGCACAGCCAGCTCGGTGTATTTCTCAGCAATGATACAAGAAACCTTGATCTCTGAGGTAGAGATCATCATGATGTTGATGCCCTCATGCGCCATCACCTGAAACATGGTAGTGGCGATACCAGAATGATTGCGCATTCCCACGCCAACAATGGATACCTTGGCAATAGACTCGTCGCCGCTCACTGACTCTGCGCCGATATCCTTGACCGTCTCCTTGAGAATCTCCATCGTCCGCAGATAGTCAGCCCGCAGCACGGTAAAGGTGATGTCAGTCATCTGCCCTTCCCGCGTATTCTGGATGATCATATCAACCAAAACACCTGCATTGGAGATCGGCAGGAATATCTTAGAAGCAACACCCGGCTGATCAGGTACATTCCTGATGGTGATACGCGCTTCCTTTCTGCTGTAGGTAATACCTGAGACCAGCATGGACTCCATAAGTCTATCCTCCTCGACAACCCAAGTGCCTTCGTTTTCTGAAAAGGTTGAACGAACATGCAGCGGAACCTTGTAGCGTTTGGCTAAACCCACGGAGCGGATTTCTAATACCTTGGCTCCGAGGCTGGCCAATTCCAGCATTTCGTCATAGGTGATCATGTCAATCTTGCGCGCCTCAGCGCAGATGTTGGGGTCGGTTGTATAAACTCCCTCAACATCGGTGTAAATCTCGCAGCTGTCTGCCTTGAGCGCGGCAGCGAGAGCAACGGCAGTGGTATCTGAACCTCCCCGGCCAAGGGTGGTGAGGTCGCCTTCGGTCGTTACACCTTGGAAGCCTGCCACGACCACTACCCGGCCTGCGTCAAGGTGCTTCTTGATCAGCCCGGTCTCGATCTCACGAATGCGGGCCTTAGTGTGCATAGCATCCGTGATAATCCGCACCTGATCGCCAAGCAACGAGACAGCATCACTGCCTGCTTCCTTGATCGCCATTGCCAAAAGGGCAATGGTAATCTGCTCGCCGGTGGCTAACAGCATGTCGGTCTCGCGGAGGTCAGGCAGTCGCTGCATATCCGCAGCCAGACCCAGCAGTTTGTCGGTCTGACCAGACATGGCAGACAGCACCACCACCATTTGGTGGCCCTGCTGCTGATACCGCAGCACTCGCTTGGCCACATTCTTTATCTTTTCCGTGGAACCCACCGAGGTTCCGCCGAATTTCTGCACGATCAGCGCCATAGCTGTTCCGGTTGGTTGAGGTTAGAGAGCGCGGAGGGGCAGCTGTTCTCTCCACGAGAACAGTAGACCTCTTGCATAACAGCCCCTGCGCACAGCGGCTGCATCAAGCATGTGTGCGATGTAGGGGCGAAAGATTTTTCGCCC
>JAGIXO010000167.1 GCA_026122915.1 Candidatus Electronema nielsenii
AGTTTCCTGAGTCTGGAGACTTTCTAACTCGGCTTCTAACTGAATGCTAGCGTAAAACCATGCACCAGCCAGCAGGAGCAAAAAGGCCGGAACTATCCGCTTGACAAACAGTGCATCCTGAATTCGCCTGACGGTCTTTATGTATATCCGTTTCATCGCTCTGTCTTTCATCTGCCTGTCGTTCCGACTTTTACCCTGACCTGCTGCATAAAATAACCTGCCAGATGAGCAAGATGCACTATGTCATGCTTTACTGCGGCCCGTCAATACAAATTTCAGTTGTTTTCGGCCCAGCGAAGCAATAAAAAAGGCAGGATGCCGATGAGCACCCTGCCTTGGAGAGGCCATGTAGCTTTTCGGCTTAGGCCATGCCTTTCCGTCCTTCAACGAGGTTATCGACCACCGAAGGATCAGCTAAGGTGGAAGTGTCGCCGAAGTTGTCAAAATCGTCAGCAGCAATCTTGCGCAGAATGCGGCGCATGATCTTGCCAGAGCGAGTTTTCGGCAGACCCGGTGCCCACATGATCACTTCAGGCGTGGCAATCGGCCCGATTTCCTTGCGCACATGGTTGCTCAACTCTTTCTTTAGCGCGTCTGACTCAGTGGCGGAAGCCATCAAGGTAACATAGGCAAAGATGCTCTGGCCTTTGATCGGATGCGGCATTCCAACCACCGCAGCCTCAGCGACCGCTGGATGAGAAACCAGCGCAGATTCAATCTCAGCCGTGCCAAGACGATGGCCAGAGACGTTGATCACGTCGTCCAACCGGCCCATGACCCAGAAGCAACCGTCCTCATCCTTACGCGCTCCGTCCTCTGGGTCGTAGGTGTTGGCATAGCGGCTGAAATACGCCTTTTTGAAGCGTGCTGGATCACCGAACACACCGCGCAGCATACCCGGCCAAGGCTTGCGAATGACAAGATGGCCGCCTTCGTTGGGACCAGCCTCGCGTCCTTGCTCATCGTAGATGGCTGCATCAATGCCAGGCAGCGGATAGGTGGCCGAGCCAGGCTTGAGGGTGGTTGCATACGGCAGCGGCGAAATCATGATGCCACCGGTTTCGGTCTGCCACCACGTATCAACAATGGGCAGCTTTTCTTTGCCGATGTTGATGTGATACCACATCCAGGCTTCCGGGTTGATCGGCTCGCCCACTGAACCTAATACGCGCAGGCTGGACAAATCCCAACGTTTGACCGGCTCCTCGCCTTCACGCATCAGCGAGCGGATGACGGTGGGTGCGGTGTAGAAAATATTGACCCGGAATTTTTCCACGATCTTCCAGAAGCGGTCTGGTCCCGGCCAAGAAGGTACGCCCTCAAACATGATTGAGGTTGCGCCAAGACCGAGCGGCCCGTAGAGGATGTAGGAATGGCCAGTAACCCAACCAATATCCGCCGTACACCAATAAACATCATTATCCTTGAGATCAAAGACCCACTGGGTGGTGTGCATGGCGTAGGTCAAATAGCCGCCAGTCGTATGCACAACTCCCTTCGGCTTGCCGGTGGAGCCGGAAGTATAAAGGATAAACAAGATATCCTCGGCATCCATGGACTCTGGTGCGCAGGTGCTGGAGATATCAGCTGCGCCCACTTCCTCATGCCACCAGCAGTCACGGCCTGCCTTCATTTCGACCGCATTGCCTGCCCGACGTACCACGATGCAGCTTTCGACCGAAGGACAGGTGGCTAAAGCGATATCAGCGTTGGGCTTGAGCGGAATGGTCTTACCAGCGCGAAGTACAGCATCAGAGGTGATCAGCACCTTGGCTTGACAGTCCTCAATCCGGCTTTGCAGGGCGATAGCCGAGAAGCCTGCAAAGACCACGGAGTGAATCGCACCAATGCGGGCGCAAGCCAGCAAGGAGATGGACAATTCCGGGATCATCGGTAGATAAATCGCCACCCGGTCGCCCTTTTTCACGCCTTTCTTTTTGAGGACATTGGCGAAGCGGCAGACTTCGGTATGCAACATCTGGTAGGTATAGACCTTGACATCGTCTTCCGGCTCGCCTTGCCAAATGATCGCGGCCTTGTTGCGGCGGCCATCGGTCAGATGACGGTCTAAACAGTTGACGGACATGTTCAGCTTGCCGCCCTCAAACCACTTGATCTCAGGCTTGCTGAAATCGCAGTTCATCACCTTGTCCCACTTTTTATCCCAAGTAACTAACTCGCTGGCTCGCTCGGCCCAGAAACCTTCTGGGTCTTCCATCGAGCGTTTGTAAATCGCCTGATACTCCTCCATAGATTTGATGTAGGCCTGCTCGCGTCCTGCGGCAGGCGGGGCAAAAGAAACGCCTTCCTTGAGTAGGCTTTCAATTTTGTCTTGGTTTTCAGCCATGAAGTTCTCCTTCAATACGAGTTGGTTGATCTGAGGATGAAAATCCTGCCGTCGAACGGCAGGCTGCCGACTGTAAATTTAATGTATGCAAATAATCAAATCTTCTTCTTTTTGTCAAGCAGAACCGTCTGGCGGCAGCGAAATAAAGAGAACTTTGTGGCAGATAACCATAAACGAGGGGCGCAAAATCTTTCGCCCTTGTATTATGAGCTTGAGATGGATTAGCATAATCCATCTTGATGGAAGGAGAGCCGGATGCCGTTTTGCCCCTTGAACCAAAAAGTTCGTGACGTAGATAATGCACCGGCATCTCCTGTTTTTCCTGCTGGAACTTGGACAGTATAGTATTTCAGTTTTTAGATCGTCTTGAAAA
>JAGIXO010000168.1 GCA_026122915.1 Candidatus Electronema nielsenii
ACGATGGAGGTGAAGGCATCCTCCAGTGTGATCTGGTCGCCGTTGATCAAGTGCCGCTGAATCGCCTTGCGTTCCGCCCGCATGACAGCCTCAACCAGCGCCGCGTTCCAGTTCGGGTTTTCCGCTGCAATTTCGGCGGCCAGCTCGCTGTAGCCGACCGTGTTGCGCGGCACAAAGAGCATTTTATAGGACTGGGGAACGGTGAGGGCGTTGACGGCGGGCCGCCATTGAATCGTCGGCATGGCTGATCTCCTGCGCAGAAGAAAGGGAGGGGCCGGACAAGCGGCTTACTGCTTGTCCTCTGAAGAGAGGATGCGGATAGTATCATGCTCGCTATGTGATTGTCAAGAGAAATTCAGTAGTACTCTTTCGTATGCAATGAGATGACGAAAGATGTTTGGGAATCTCTCTTGCATGACAATGAGAATCCTTCTCAATAAAGACACGTCAGGAGGATATGCCGCAGCCAGCTATTGGGTTTAAGGCAAACACGCGCGGCTGGCAAAACGTGTCGGGCGAGAAAGTTGAAGAGCGTCGAGCGAGGCAATGCAGGAGACTCGAGCGAGAGAAAGCAAGAGACTCACTCGAGGGAAGGAGAGAGTCTCGCTCGAGTCTCTTGGAAAACGTCGGGCGATGAATTTTGGAAACGTCACTCGACAAAATGCGGGCGGGCAGGGCTGGGGGATTAAAAACGAAAAGGGAGGGCAGTTTCCTGCTCTCCCTTTATTTTTTTGATCGCAATGCTGATATGTTGGTTTCTTGTTGAGGCCCAAGCCGCTGGCCGAGCCATGCAAGATGCTTTTTTCGTCCGGGACTGCAACGCTGCTTTGTTCCAGAGACTTTGTTTCAGAGCCAGAACCACTTGAAGTTATTGTTCTCGCGGCATTCATTAACCGCGTTTCCATTATCCACCTTCACCGCTGCACGAGCTTGCGGATGTTGAATCTTGTACGGAAGGATGAACGTGACATCGCGCTGTTCTCCGGCAGATATCGGAGATGTTGAAACATTGGCGACATATGGTGTCACCGGCATGGACGGGTTGAGGCCGCTCCAGTCGGCAAGGCTGGTGGTGCTGTGCCATGCCGTTGCGCCGCCGATGTTCTTCAGTCGGACAACAATGCGGGTCTTGCGGGCGGCAGGCCGCCATGTCACGCTGACAAGCCGCTCCACAATCAGATCAGCGCAGCCAGCTGTCGAAACCTTGACACACAGGCACTGGAAGCTGGTGCTGCACTGTGCGCCCCCATTCTGGTCAACAAATGAGCAGACCGGATAGCCGTTGAGATATGTCTGTTTGCCATACAGCTCTTGCGTCCAGTACCATGAGGGCGCGCTGACTTTGCAGACCGGACCTGCTCCGGTGTTCTGCGTCATGCGCGTCTCTTGTTCGGGAACCGCGCCAACAGCTTGACATGTGTCCTCACAGGAGAGCGGGCCGCTTCCTCCGTAGTTGTTGGAGCACCAGCCGACTTGATGCGCATTGAAGGAATTGTCACGAATTGGATCAGCCTGAGCAATTGATCCGATGAGAAGCAGGAATCCGCCTGCAAACCAAACAAAAAGTCTGTTCATGATGGCACTCTCCTTTTTTTGGGAATCATTCGATAACGGCGCATGGAGTTCTTTCGCTCATCTTTGCAGAAGACAGCCGCAAACACGCTAAGAACTCCTTCAATGTAGTATGCTATCATTCTTTGAAAGACGTTTGCAAGGCGGAAAAACAATAGACTGCAAAATAGTTGCGCAGCCAATGCCTGCAAACAAGGGCAGCATATTGCGTCTGCTTTGTCAAACAGTTTTCCGCAAAGCTGTCAGGATGGAGACGAAATAATATGGAGGCGATACAGCGGAGATAAATAAAGAGAAGAAGGCAGTTTCCTGCCCTCTTCTTGCTTGTTCTGCGCGGATGGTGGGATGGTGAGCAGCAGCGCACTCACCAGATGGCATACACCTGATACTTCTGGAAGCTGGGCAGTCTGTGGATTTATATGCAGAGCTGAATCTCAGCCCTTGGCGGTGAAATACCGCTCCGCCAGATCAACCTCTTCCTTAGAGCCGATGATCAGCGGCACTCGCTGATGCAGCTCAGTTGGCTGAATATCCAAGATATTGCGCCCCTCATCGTCAATGGCCCGGCCTCCAGCCTGTTCAACCAGCAGGGCCAGCGGCGCGGCCTCATAGAGCAGACGCAGCTTGCCCCGCCCGCTCTTCCGGTCTCTCGGATAGACAAAGACCCCGCCTTTGATCAGGTTGCGGTGGAAGTCTGATACTAACGAGCCGATATAGCGCAGGCTGTAGGAACGTTCCCCGCGTTCATCCAAGTCCTTCAGATGCTCGATATAGGCGCGGGTGTTGTCGTGCCAGTAGCGCGAATACGCCTCGTTGATGCTGTAGTATTTGGCCTGCGCCGGTATCTTGATGTCAGGATGCGAGAGGAAGAATTCGCCCACGCTGGGATCAAGGGTGAAGCCCTGCACGCCCTCGCCGACCGTATAGACCAGCATGGTGCTGGAACCGTAGATAATATAGCCTGCTGCCACCTGCTCACGGCCTGTCTGGAGCAGATCGCCGATCTCGCCCTGCTTGCCCTCGCTCTTGCGGCGGTGGATGGAAAAGATGGTGCCGATGCTGACATTTACATCAATATTCGACGAGCCGTCTAACGGGTCAAATGCCACCG
>JAGIXO010000169.1 GCA_026122915.1 Candidatus Electronema nielsenii
CTTCGTTTCAATTTGCCTCACGCTGTTTCGTATTTTATGCACGTATGTATTTGAATTTTAACTTACAACTTATGCAAGAGGTCTAATGGCTCCTAACATACTATGATCATACCTGCCTTTGAATTCAACCTCACCATCGCCGCAACCGGCCTGATCATTTTCCTGTCTCGAATTGTGGATGTTTCTTTAGGGACAGTAAGAACCATCAGCATTGTTCAAGGCAGGAAATGGATGGCTTTTTGGCTTGGCTTCTTTGAGGTTGCCATCTGGCTGATTGTTATTTCCGCAGTCATGCAGCGAATCCAAGCAACACCGGTGCTTGGTATCTTTTACGCCCTTGGTTTCGCCACCGGTAACATGGTTGGCATCAAGATTGAAGGCTGGTTAGCTTTAGGCAGCATAATCCTACGTGTAATCAGCAAAGATCATTTTCATGAGATAGCTGATCGTGTCCGCGAGCATGGATTTACGGTCACGATCTTTCATGGTGAAGGCAAATACAGTCCAGTGGCTGAACTGTATATAGTTTGTCGTCGCAGGGACTTGAAGGAAATCTTACATACAGTACAGGAGATAGAGCCAACTGCCTTTTACGTGACAGAACAGGTTTCTGCTGTCAATAAAATCTATCGACCAATAATACCGCCTTCTACAGGATTTCTGACGGTGTTTAAGAAGAAATGAAGGTTGACCAATGGATGCGCACTACCTGATTGAACTTTTTTTCAGCGGCTTGACTCGTGGTTCCATTTATGCGCTGATTGCCCTTGGCTATACAATGGTTTATGGCATCATCGGCCTGATTAATTTTGCTCACGGCGAAATTTACATGATCGGTGCCTTTACTGCTTTCATTGTCGCCAGTGTGCTGTCCATTTATGGTTTTTCTTCGGTGACAGTGTTTATCCTCACGGTATTAGCAGCAACGGTCTGGGCCGGAGCCTACGGTTTTACCGTAGAAAGATTAGCCTACCGACCTTTGCGAACTGCACCCCGACTTTCGCCACTGATTTCCGCTATCGGCATGTCGATCTTTCTGCAAAACTACGTTCTGCTGGCGCAAGCACCGGACTTTCTCGCCTTCCCAGAGCTGATTCCGGTCTTCGAGCTACCTGAAGCCTTGGCTGCCGTCACTGGCTCAACTGACCTCGTTATTCTGGCGATTACTGCTGCGGTGATGGTTGCCTTGACTTGGCTGATCAAATTCACCCGACTGGGAAAGGCAATGCGGGCTACAGCCCAAGATCAGACAATGGCCCTACTGCTCGGCATTGACATCAATCGGGTTATTTCAGCCACCTTTGTCATCGGCTCTGCCTTAGCCGCGCTGGGTGGCCTGCTCATTGCTTCGCATGTGGGCCAAATCAACATCTCTATCGGCTTTATTGCGGGTATCAAGGCTTTCACCGCTGCGGTGCTGGGCGGCATCGGTTCTATCCCCGGTGCAGTGCTGGGCAGCTTCATTCTCGGTTTGACCGAAGCCTTTGCTGCTGGTTATGTTTCCAGCGATTATGAAGATGTTTTCGCTTTTTCGCTGCTGGTGCTGATCCTCATCTTCCGCCCTGCGGGCATACTCGGCAAATCAGCCACAGAGAAGGTGTAATACTTTTCCTCCAACGTAGATGACAGAAAAAATCCAACGGGCGTTGTATTCTTGCGGGCTTGATCAACTGAAGAACCGCCTGTGCCAGATAGCGATGTTGAGCAAGGCCCAGAGGATGTGGTTGTGCTTGAGGCTGCAATGCTCCTCGATCAGCCGGTTGATGTAGGGCAGGTTCATATTCTCCCGGATCACGGCTGAATCATTGAGCAGCTCAATCATGTAGCCTTTCAATTCCCCCCCGCAGCAGGTGCTTGACTGGCAGGCTGTAGCCCTGCTTGCCTCGATGGACGATCTTCTCCGGCAGCAGACCCTCCAGCGCAGCGCGGAAGATGTACTTCGTGGTCATGCCCTTTAGCTTCCAGTCGCCAAGCAGCGAGGCCATGAACTCCACCAGCACGTGGTCGAGCAGCGGCACGCGGATTTCCAGCGAGCTGGCCATGGACATCCGGTCCACCTTCATCAGCACCGAGTCGCTCATCATGAAGCGGGTGTCGAGATGGAAATCAGATTGATAGTTCTTTCCAACTATCTCCATCGCAAGATTGGCACCAAATCTGACCGTCGTAGCCACGGTAAAAAATCTCAATCTTATTGATTTCACGTGAGGCTACAGCAACCACAGCCCCTTGAGTCGATTTCGCACCGCCTATTTGCCACACCATCCTTGCCAGCCATTGTTTTGCGATCCCCAAGCTGCCGACCAAACATTGCCGTCGAAGCCGATTGCAAAGAGATCGATATGGTTTTCGCTCCGATTGATGACCGATACAGGCGTTCCCAAAGGGAAATATCCATCTGTTTCTGTGACCCTCCACCATCCTCCCCAATTTCCGCTGTTTGCTTCTGGTGCCCATGCTGCTGTTCGCCTTCACCTTCTAAGTTCACTGCAAAGAGATCAATTTGATTCATCTTGCGTGAAATTGCTGTGACTCGAGATCCTATAATGAAAGTTTCATTTAAAATCTGGAACCATCCTCTCCAATCCCATTTGCCATCAGCATCTGGTCCGTATGCTGTCGACCAGACATGCCCATCTGGGGCTATAGCGAAAATATCAATAGACCTCTTGCATAAGTAG
>JAGIXO010000017.1 GCA_026122915.1 Candidatus Electronema nielsenii
AAGGTTCCGGCCAGATTGCGCACCATGCAGCGGAGGAAGCCGTCGCCGCTGAAGCGGAAGGAGAAATGCTCAGGCCGGGCCGACTGCTCCAGCCTGCGGGCTGTTTTTGGAGAAGGTGGAGTATCGGTACGGTCTTTTGTAGCGCAGGACTGACGTGACTTTCTTGGCAACTTCCGTCATGCCCATTGCTCTGGCCGCTGTGTTCAAGGCATAGCGGCAGCAGAACTTGCTCAATTATGCTCCCGCGTCTTATGAAAGACAATCTCTGGGAACATCTCGCCGACATGCTTCAGCCGCCGCTTCTACCCCACCTTCAATTCCAGCACATCCACCAGCCGACCGCCGTAGCCGCTCCTGATCATCTTCACCAAGTCGGCAAAGTTGTTCACCGTCAGCGCAAGGCTGGTCAAGGCAGAGCCGCTGAAGCCGTTCAGCGTGACCGGCCCGTTGCCTGTGACCTTGACCGCCGCGCCCGCCCTGCCGCCTTCGCTCATGTCGAGCAGATTCAACGACAAGCTGCCGTCGTGCTCCAGCAGTGCCTGAATGCGCACGGTCTCGTCCGCGCTCAACGCCCCGCCCGTGACCTTGACATACGGAGCGGCGGCATTGCCCGTGAGGATGCCGACATCAGGCGGATTCGGATGGCCCAGCTTGGTCACAAAGAGCGGCACGCGCAGCTTGCGGCGGTAGATGCCGGTACGCAGGGTGCCGTTTTCGGTGTAATGGGTGGCGATGGCAATCTGGTATTCGTTGTTCCACGGGTCGGGCTGGGTTGGCACCTCTGGCAGCAGCGTGACTTCGCTGTTGGCAATGCCGACAAAACGGGTCTGCGCCGCCCGCCCGGAGCGCGTGCCTTCGATCACGCAGCCCTCGTCCGCCTTCTTCGGATCAAAGAGCAGATTGCTGCCGGTCAAGCGCAGCGCGCCGTCGCTCTGAAGCACGTCGCTCAGGCCGAGCACCGTGTCTTGCGCCGCATTGATCAGCGGGGCCTTCTCGGTCATGGGCAGGCGTTCAATCTGGGCCTGCTGCCGGATTTCCTTGAGGAAGGCGGCGAGGACGTGGACATCCACATGCAGGATTTCCTCCAGCGGTGGCAGCGGGTCGTCGGGCGAGTCCAGCCTGCCGGTGAAGGAGATGCCGAAGGTGAACGCCCCGTCTATCGTGCTCTGCGTGCCGTTGAGCAGGTTTTTCTGGAGCACGCGCACCAGATTCGCCAGCATGGTCTTGTTGTCCTCCACGCTGTAGTTCGGGTTCTCAGCCGCCATCGCGGCGGCCAGGCCGTCCGTGCCCATGCTGTCGCGCGGCACGTAGCGCAGCTTGTAGGATTGGGGAACCGTGAGGGCGTTGACTTCGGGCCGACATTGAATAGATGCCATGATGCTTCTCCTATGGTTGAGGAATCATGCGCAAAACAGGAAGGGAACCGCTTTCCGGCAGCGTAATTCGCAGCGGGGGGATTGTCAAGGGGTTTGTGGAGGGGTGCGAAGATTGATGAATTGAAAAAAGGATACCCATCCTTTGTGCAGCGGGATGGGTATCGTAATACAGAAAAAGATAGCATGAGGCAGGCTGGTGAGCGCAGCCTGCGAATGCAAGTTAATCTACTATTACAGGATTTACCTGTATATCGTCTAAAGGCAGTCCTGTTCTTTTCGCAACACCTTCTAACATTGCTAACCTATTCTGATATTCTTCGTTTTTTTCTTCCTTGATTGCTTTTAGATAGTTATTGATGATATCTACGTAGTTTTTATCAATGGGGTTTCCTTGTGTTTCTACAGTCAGAAGACTGTTGCTGTCGACTATAACGGTCATGTGACTGCCAAAAGACTGCGATGATAATTGCTCCTTAGCATATGAAGATAGCGGCTGGTCAGTATTGAAGGCAACATGGCACGGTCCTGTTGTATGGACTGAATTAATTGAGGTAATTTGCATGATGTTCTCCTGTGGTTAGTGAAAGTATAAATTGGCGAGGGTGGTTGGTCATAGGCTATGGTCAGGTTTGCTCACTTTAACCTGCTGCATAACGCATACCTATCAGCCTGCTTAACCAAGCACAATAAGAACGAAAGCCATCTTGTCAAGAGGCGCATCGTTATAATTCAGTAACACCTACCAGGGTAGGCGTATAGCCAGAGCAATGTAATTGGAACCATCATGTCTGTCATTTCGAGCGGAGCGAGAAATCTCACGCGGAGCCAAGAGAGGAGATTCCTCGCGTTGCTCGGAATGACATTCAGGTTCACTTTATGCTGCTTCAGCTATATGCCGGGAAAATAAAATCGCTTAGTGAGAGCAATCTCACCAACTTATTTAGGCTGCGCGTCAAGAACTTTTTGATTTGAATGGAACGCTCGTCAAACGGCAAAAAGGTTACTCGATGCGAAGGCGGTGGGTTGAGTAACCTATGCGGAATTCTACGCCCGATGCAGGCAAGGTGGGTTGAGTAACCCACCGCAAAATCTACGGACGATGAATTGCAGCTGGGATGAGCAACCCAGCTGCTGCGGGATGCGCGTTCCGCGAATAGAAGAATAAGCATCCCGGATGAATTGGAAAGGAAATGGCTGCTGGGCAGGTGCGGTCACGCAACCTGCGCTCGTCAATTATGCTCCCGCGTCTTATGAAACACAATCTCCGGGAACAGCTCGGCGGTGTGTTTGAGCCGCCACTGGCCGTCGGCAAGGAACGCCAGGCAGCCTTCCGCGTCAAAGGCTAAGTTGCCCTGGCATTTCGCCTCGAAGGTCTTCAGCTTCTTCGGGTCTTCGCAGCTGACCCAGCGGGCCAGATTGTAGTTGATGCCCTCAGCAATCGCTTCCACGCCGTACTCGTCCTTGAGCCGGGCCATTGTCACCTCAAATTGCAGCACACCCACCGCGCCCAAGATGTAATCATTGCCAAGCACCGGGCGGAAGACCTGCACCGCGCCTTCCTCGGCCATCTGGATCAGGCCTTTGGCAAGCTGCTTCATCTTGAGCGGGTTCTTCAGGATCACCCGGCGGAAGTGCTCCGGCGCGAAGTTGGGGATGCCGGTGAACTTGAGCGGCTCGCGGTCGGTGAAGGTGTCGCCAATCTTGATTGTGCCGTGGTTGTGAATGCCGATGATGTCGCCGGGATATGCCTCGTCAACGTGGCTGCGCTCCTGGGCCATAAAGACCGTGGCGTTGCTCAGGCTGATCTCCTTGCCGATGCGGTGGTGCTTGACTTTCATGCCGCGTGTGAACTTGCCGGAGCAGATGCGAAAAAAGGCGATGCGGTCGCGGTGGGCAGGATCCATGTTGGCCTGTATCTTGAAGGTGAAGCCGGAGAAGGCTTCCTCGTCTGGCGCGACCATGCGGCTGACTGTCTGACGCGGGCCAGGAGCCGGGGCCAGCTCGACAAAGTTGTCCAGCAGCTCGCGCACACCAAAGTTGTTGATCGCGCTGCCGAAGAAGACCGGAGTCTGGCCCGCGTTGAGGTAGTCCTCGTACTCAAAGGCATTGGCCGCGCCGTGCAGCAACTCCACGTCCTCCCGCAGCTGCGCGGCATCGCGGCCCAGCAGCTCATCCAAGCGAGGATCATCTAACCCCTTGACCACAATGCGGTCTTCCGGGCGGGTGTCGCGGCTGGGCGTGAAGAGATTCAGCTCGTTGCGGCGCAGATCGTACACGCCCTTGAAGCCCTTGCCCATGCCAATCGGCCACGAGAGCGGCGCGCATTCAATCTGCAACTTCTCCTCAATGTCGGCGAGAATGTCAAAGGGATTCAGGCCGTCGCGGTCGAGCTTGTTGATGAAGGTGATGATTGGCGTGTTGCGCATCCGGCAGACTTCCATCAGCTTGGTGGTCTGCGTTTCCACGCCTTTGGCCGAATCAATCACCATCAGGGCGGAATCAACCGCCGTGAGGACGCGGTAGGTGTCTTCGGAGAAGTCCTGATGGCCGGGCGTGTCCAAGAGGTTGATCTCGAAGTCGCGATAGTTGAACTTCATCACCGAGGTGGTGACAGAGATGCCGCGCTCCTGCTCAATCGCCATCCAGTCGCTGGTGGCGTGACGGGCTGTCTTGCGCGACTTGACCGCGCCGGCCATGTTGATCGCCCCGCCAAAGAGGAGAAGCTTTTCGGTGAGCGTGGTCTTGCCTGCGTCCGGGTGGCTGATGATGCCGAAGGTGCGGCGTTTCTGGATTTCTTCCTGCAATGTGCTGCTCATGTGAGATGTACCAAGACCGACTTTACCGGTATAAGTTAGTTGTTTTTGTTGCTGTACAAATGATGCTCAGAGCATTCCGCAGATTTGCCGAACGCGATAGGTGTCAGCTTCCTTCATTTTGATCCAAGAAATTCGTTGGCACTTTGCGCAACTTTACTTGACAATATTTGTTCGCTCATCCCACAAAAAATACCTATTAATAATGGCACCTGAATATTGTCAAGAAAAGAAACTGTTGATAGTCCTCCCAGCTCTAACGTCACTGCTTTTGTTGAAATAAAAAGCCCTATAACAATGGTTAGAATACCTGCAAAAATAAGACGAATTGAATGGCTAAGTCGATCCTTTTCCAAAATATTGAGTTCTTCAAACGAAAGCTCAATCTTTCTGGTTCCAAAGGAAAGCCACACACCTGCCATACTGCCAACCCAAAGAAATAGAAAACTCTTCAACACAACCAGATCAATGGCGAATTGGTGCAATAGCACCCCCATTAGCAAAGCGGGAAGGCCAAATACAAGAGAGGTTTTTCCCAACTCTTTCATATATTGATTTTTTATCCTACCACCTTCTCTTGCAATTATTTCCTGTTTTAGAGATGCAAGTGCCCGCGTTGCCAAACTCGGATTAGCAGAAGGACCTACTAAACCTAATTGGGCCAACGAAAGCAGCGATCTAAAATATTCTTCAAATTTTTCTTGGTGTTCTTCAAACAACATGCGGATTGTCGTTAGAGTAATATCCACATCATCTCTCAACTTTAATTGTTCGTCAGGAATAGCTTCATCCTCAGCAAGAACAATTTGTTTGAAATGAATAGTATTATGGTTTTCAGTGTCCCTGAAAACCATAAAAAATCCCTTCGGCATCACTACTTACCGCAACACGGACATGTAGTTCCAGGCCCAGAGGTTACGGCATAGGCATCGGGAAGACTTTTCCTAACTGATTCCATAAACTCATAGGTCTGGCGCTTGCTTGATAAGTACTGATCAAGTCGTGTCAGTTCGACCAGAAGCTCTTTTTCGGATTCTGTCCTCAAAACAGATACCTTGCTTTCAATTTTTTCTTTAATTTCCTGAAGCCTGCGTGACAGCATAATATCTCCTTGTTAGTTTGATAGTTAGCCCAACTGTATTTATTGAGCGATGATAACACCTCACACCCTGCCCCTACCTTGCCGAAGGATAGAAATCAACAGCCCAAAGCCCATGAACCCAGCCAGCAGAAAGCCGACCACACCGATGATGGGAATGTCGTGCCATTTAGGTTTGATACCGGACAGCACGACCAACGACGAGCCGATAATCAGGGCAGCCAGCACGATGGCGTAGGAAATTCGGTTAGAGGCTTGATTCAGCGAACGTTCCAAGGGCCGCAAACCGTGATGCTCTAGCTCCAGCCGCACCTTGCCTTGGCGAAGCATCGCCAAAACACTGCGGGTTTCAGCAGGCAGATCACGGAGCAGGCTCAGATACTGCCTACTGGTTTCCGCCGCTTCTTGCGCCAATCGTCGAGGTGAGACCCGCTCCAGCTTGATCTTTTTGATGAAGGGCTTGGCTAAGGAAAGCATCTCAATCTGCGGATCAAGCATCAGCCCTACCCCTTCTGCTGTACCCAAAGATTTGAGCATCAGATAAAGACTCGGCTTGAGGAACATGTGATGGCGACTGAAAAGTCGCAGCAGCTCCCAGTGGATTTTGCCGATTTCTAAATCACCGATAGAGAGATGCAGGTAGCGGCTCATGAAATCGCTAATGTCTAAGGACAGCGCGTCACGGTCGAACTCGCCCTGCTGGACAGTCATTTTGAGGAGGGCCGATGTTACCTTGCTCTCGTCGCCAGAAACGATACTCCCCACCAGCTCGATGAAGCTCTCTCGGTCTTTAAACAGCAGCCTACCCATCTGGCCGAAATCAATGAAGCAGACCACGTTGCCGGGGAGAAAGAAGATGTTGCCCGGATGGGGATCAGCATGAAAAAAGCCGTGCGTGAAGACCTGCTCCATCACCAGCCTTGCCCCGCGCTCGGCGAGCAGGGTCAGATCATAACCAGCCGCCCGCAGTCGTTCAACATTTGAAGCCTTGATGCCGTCGATCTGCTCCATGACCAGAATCCTATCCGAAGACAGGACAGGAAAGGCTTCTGGCACGTAGATTTCTGGGCAGCCTGCAAACTGACGGGCGAAATGCTGGATGTTGGTCAGCTCAATGGTGAAGTCAATCTCCCGCGACAGGCTACGGGCAAACTCATGGACAATGGCTGTAGGCCGGTGACCTTGCACCTCCTCCAAATGGTCTTCCATGAGCTGGGCGATGCGGGCAAGAATCTCCAGATCGATCGCAATGATTTTCTCCAGGCGGGGCCGCTGCACCTTAACCACCACCTTGCGCTCTCGCTCAATGCCATCCGGGTCACGCATCACAATTTGAGCATGATGCACTTGGCTGATCGAGGCGGCAGCTACCGGCTCGGTGCTGAAACTGGTGAAAATTTCGGTGGGTTCTTTGCCTAAATCTTCCTGAAAAATTTGCCGCACTTCCTCGTAGGTAAAAGGCGGTACATTATCTTGGAGCTTGGTCAGTTCCTTCAGGTAATCTGGCGGCACGATGTCCGGTCGCACCGAAAGGAGCTGGCCGAGTTTGATGAAGGTTGGCCCCAACTCCTCCAAGACCATGCGCAGACGTGCAGGTCGCGAATGACGGAAAATCTGTTCCTGCTCTTGATCACCGGGTTTATTGCGGCTGAACATCTGCAAACCGTACTGGTCTAAATGCAGATGTTCAGCCAGATCGCTGAAGCCATAACGGAACAGCACCCGCAGAATCTGCTGATAGCGGCTCAGATGCCGGAACGTCCGGTTGAACACGCCAAACTGCTTGATGCTGATCATCGGCCTTTATGCCGCAGCGTTGCTGTCTTGCTGACAGCATTTTTCCTTATTCAGCGTAGCCTCCAGTTCGGCGATGCGGCGGCGCAGTTCTTCGACTTCATCAGTGCTGGCGAGATGACATTGCTTAACTTTTTCATCCACCTTGCGCCCGATCCACTGTTCCAAATTTATTTTAGCGGCATCGGATTTTTTGAGCAGATCATCAACAAAGGCTTTGCCTTCTTCCACAGATAAACAGCCCTTGTCCATCATTTCCTTACGCACTTCCTCAAGTTTCTCACGGGTGAGAAACGCTGCGCCGATTCCCGCATACATCACGTTTTTCAACAAATCTTTCATGCTCATACCCTCCTGAATTTAAATTGCGCCGCCACTTTTTTTAGTGGTTACGTCTGAAAGAAAAATACCCGATTCTGCGCGGTCAGCCAAGGGAATACGGCGGCTTTCACACCTCGGCTTCGGCAAAATACTCTCGCATTGCCTCAATTCCCTGCTCGGCGATTTCTAACGGTGGCGAAGTGAGAGGGTTGTTGTCGAGCATCAACTCAGCTAAATTCGCCATCCGGGTAATTTCCGGCGGTAATTCGCTGAAACGGTTGCTGTGCAAATTCAGCTCGGTTAAATCAGTCAGCCGGAAGAGTGCGGGTACCAGCGCGTTGAGGTCGTTGCCGTAGAGGCAGAGCGAGGCCAAGCTGTTCAGTCGAGCGATTTCCGGCGGTAACTCAGCAAGATGGTTGCTGTGCAAGTTCAGCTCGGTTAAACTCGTCAGCTCGAAAATTTCCGGCGGCAACTCAGTCAGGTTATTATTGCCAAGGCATAATGAAGTTAGGCCGGTCAGTTGGGTGATTTCTGGCGGCAGGCGGTGCAACTTGTTGCCGCCAAGATAGAGATGAGTCAAGCTGGCAAGCTGGCCAATGGCAGCAGGCAGCTCGTGCAAGTCATTATCGAGCAAAGAAAGGTCAGTTAGCTCGGTGAGCTGGCCGATTTCTGACGGCAGTTTATTCAAGCGGTTACTGTCGAGATTCAACTCTCGTAGCTCGGTCAGCCGGAAGAGTTCTGCTGGCAAGGTATCCAAGCGGTTGCTATTGAAGTTCAGCTCTTGCAGATTGATCAGCTGACCGATTTCCGCCGGCAGCTCAGTCAGGCAGTTATTGTTCAAATTCAGCACAGTCAAGCCGGTGAGCTGGCCGATTTCAGGCGGCAGTGTACTCAAACGGTTATTCAGCAGATACAGCTCCTCCAGATTGATCAGCAAAGCGATTGCAGGAGGAAGTTGGCGCAGCTCGTTGCCGCCGAGGTTGAGCACCTTTAAGTTGGTCATTCGGAAAAGTTCTGGCGGTAGCTCGGTCAAGCAGTTACCGCGCAGGTTCAACTCGGTGAGAAGAGTCAGCTCGAAGAGTTCCTGCGGCAGTTCACGCAGTTGGCCGCCAATGAGATTCAGGCGGGTTGCGTTGCTTTCAGCAGCCTTCTTGATTGTTTTCAGTACGTCGTCATGTGTCATCATTTTCTCTCTTGCCCCTTGTGTTGATTATGCTCGGTCGATGTCCTGGTGAAAAACGGTCAGCTCGTCTCCGGTTTCAGCCAGACTATCGAGAATCTGGCGCAAATACTCTGTCACCGCCACTGAGCGATGCCGTCCGCCAGTGCAGCCAATAGCGCAGGTGAATTCCTTGCGGCCCGCCTGTCGGTGGCTGCGTACCATAAAACTGAAAAAAAGTTCTCCTTGAGTTAAGAACTCGCGCCCAGCCTCGCTTTCCAGCACATAGGCGGCCACCGGTGCTTCGAGACCGCTATGCTCCTTCAGTTCTGGCACCCAGTACGGATTAGGCAGAAAGCGGACATCCAGCACCATATCCGCCTCTGGATGACCGTATTTGAAGCCAAAGGAAAACAAGGTGATCTTCATATTTCTCTCCTATGCAGACGAGCAAAGAATTCTGATATCCTCTGCCTTTTCGCGGATGCCACGCTTCAGCACCTCGCGGTTGTAAACGGCAATCACATCGCGCCGCTTGAGCATTCCCAGTACCCATTTGTCTTCCATGCTTTCCACTACCGGAATTTCTTCAATCCCTTTGATGTCAAAAAGCTGCATTGCATCAAAAAGATTATCATCAGGGGTTAGCGTGATCACATCTCGACTGCAAATTGCGCCGACTAAATAACAGCAACGCTGCTCCTCATCGTGAAGAATGGTTTTCACATCCTGCAAAGAAACCACGCCGACCATTCTTCCTGTATAATCGACCACTGGAAAGTAAAACGATTTGTCGGCAAGAGAGAACAGTTCCAGCAGATGATTAATGTTTGCCATCTCGCTGATGAAATCAACATCTTCAGTGATCGCCTTGCCAACTCGGATGGATTTGAGAACCGCCACTTCGCGGCCTTCATGGATATCAATTCCTTCACGGGTGAAATCAACCGTGTCGATGGAGTCTTTGTAAAACTTACTGGCTGTCACCGTGCTGAGTATAGCAGTGAGCATAATCGGCACAATGATCAGATAATTACCAGTCATCTCAAACAGGAGAAAGATAGCGGTCATTGGTGCATGAGTAGCAGCAGCGAGAAAGGCTCCGATACCCACAGTGGCATAGGCACCTGGCGAAGCAGTCTGCGTTGGCAGCAGAGAATGCGCCACGGAACCAAAAGCTCCGCCGATCACTGCGCCAATGAATAGCGAGGGCGCGAACACCCCGCCTGCGCCGCCAGAGCCGAGGGTAATAGCTGTGGCGACAGATTTCAGAATGATCAAAGCTGCCATTGTTATCAGCGCACCTCTGCCATCCAAAACCTCGGCAATGTATTCGTAGCCATCTCCCATCACTTGAGGAAAGAGAATGCTGATGCTGCCTATCAAAAATGCGCCAAAAATTGGCTTGATTTGATTGTGTAATTTCAGAGCAGCAAAGCGGTCTCTCACAAAATAAAAAAAGCGAATATGCAGAACGGCCAACAGTCCGATCAGCAGAGCCATGAGCGTGTAGAGCGGCAGCTCGACAAGGGGATTGATCATGTGATAATCCGGGATAGGAAAAGCCGACACCTCGCCGTAATACGCCCGTGAAACCACGGTGGCCATCGCCGAAGCAATCACCAAGGCGGAAAAGGATGAAATTTCGTAGGTACCGAGCAAGACGATCTCTGCCGCAAAGAAAACCCCAGCGATGGGCGCATTAAACATCCCGGCCACGCCAGCAGCGCAGCCTGCGGCCACATAAACCTTCATCCGTACCCCAGAAACCCGCAATCGTTGACCAAATTGCGAGCCTATCGCACCTCCGATCTGAGCGATTGGCCCTTCCACGCCTGCGGAATTGCCCGTACCGATAGTGAGGGCCGTGGCTGCAATCTTGATAAAAATATTTTTGGCCTTGATCACCCCGTTTTCAAGATTCACCTTGCGCAGAAATTTGGTGAAGCCGTAGCCGTTGACCTTGCCCGGAAAGAGCAGTGAAATCGGAATGAGCAGCACCATGCCGGTCATGGGCAGGAGCGGCAGCAGTAAGGTGCGCCAGCCGCCTTCGCTAATCCGCAGCAGCATATAGCCTTGGACAAAGATCAGCCTGTTTACTTGCCCGACCGATTCCCGAAAAACGATAATGACAAGTCCGGCCAGCAGACCTATAATTGCGGCAGTAAAAAGAAGGGCTGCCTTTTCTCCGGGCAGGAATATCTTAAGGTGGTCGGCAGGCATATTTGCTCCAAGGCAATGAGCGGCATTTGTGGACTGTGCCATCACCTTAACAGAAAAAATGTTTCCTGCAAGCGGGTTTTCGTACTCCGTTCCTGACTAAACTTGCTGTGTTGGCCGCAAAGATGTGGAGGATTCTTTAGTGTCTCACGAGGATCAAGGACGGGTTCCAGCCTGCTGCATTGCTTGCCTGTGAGTTTCATGCGCCATTTATAACAAAATTAATTTTATCAGCCTGTTTTGCTTCGAGATAGATTCATATCCTTCAATGATTATGAACAAATATAACAATCAGTTCGGATTTGTAAAACGTTATCTGGTTTTATTCTTCGGATATATCTTATCGTCATTTCTTCAGGTTTTTATCGACGTTCAGATAAGAACAGCAAAAATAGACCCGACTAATCCTGATACATGGCCGAACATGAACCCTAGCATTGCTTACGTATTGTTTCCGTTTATAGCAATTTTTATTTTCGTAATCATATTAATGACAGACGCAGCAATTGAATTCTTACTGCGAAAATATCTATTGAAAATATACTTATGGTTCATATTAGGCGCAATATATAGTTTTCCATTCTCACTTCTTTGGTTACGTCACCTAAGCTTGTCTGTTTCACCAAGACTGGTACTTTATTCGGTTGTTATAGGCCCTCTTTTTTTATCTGTTTTTTATCGTTACTTTTTAGGTTCAAAAATAGCTGTTACAACGTCTGAAATAAAGATGAAAAATGGGGCATAATGATGATAGAGCAGCGAATAAACTCCATTGCACAGATTCACTGTGCGGAAAAACATGGTGAAGCAGTAGCCGTGTGACCTTACCTATAAGCAACATCCCACAGTTCCTACTTTTTTGAGCAGGCAAGATGACGCTGAAAGAACGAGTTAAGAAGCTCCTTGCACTAAATCCGATTTCGTTGCCGGTGCTATTCTTCATGGCGGCGATTCTTATCGGTGCCTTGTTGCTTCATGCCCCTTTTAGCGGTGGCAAGGGGCAGGTCTCTTTTCTTGATGCTCTTTTTACCTCCACCTCAGCGGTCTGTGTGACTGGTTTGGCCGTGGTTGATACAGGTACTGCCTACACGCGCCCCGGCCATATCGTAATCATGCTGCTCATTCAGGGCGGCGGTCTTGGCATCATGTCTTTCTCCACCTTAGCCTTGTATTTGTGGAAAAAAAAGGTCTCTTTGACTGACCGAATTGCGGTCGGCCAGAGTATCCTTAACAACGCCAGCTTTCATCTGGGTAACTTTTTAGTGCAAGTTATTGCGGTTACGTTGCTGATTGAGATAGCTGGAGCACTGCTCCTGTTCATCAGCGATCCACAGGGTTTTCCGCCTTTTTCTGCCTTATTTCATGCGGTTTCTGCCTTTTGCAACGCAGGTTTTTCTCTTAGCCCCGACAATTTGATGCGCTGGAAGGGCAGCTGGCCAATCAACCTGACCATAATGTTTTTGATTGTCCTTGGCGGGCTGGGTTTTTCAGTAATTATCGAGAGCGCTTCCTTTATTCCCGACCTTCTGCGCCGGAGAAAAAGACGGCATTTGCACGATGCTTGGCATGTGAATATTGTTCTTAAAACTTCTCTGTTTCTCATTGTCGCTGGTGCCTTGTATATTTATCTGTCGGAATTTGTTTTCTTTAAACCGTATCTTCCCGTGAACGAGGCCGTGCTGACCTCACTTTTTCAATCTGTCACCTGCCGTACCGCAGGCTTTAACACCTTGAATATTGCGGCGATGACCGATGCCTCGCTGCTCTTCATGATTTTGCTGATGTTTATCGGCGGAGCACCAGGCTCTTGCGCAGGCGGCATCAAAGTGACCACTTTCCGGGTTTTGCACGCCTTTATCACAGCCCAGCTCAAAGGCAGACACCAGATCGTCATCGGCAAATATGCAGTGGATCGAGAGTCGGTCAACAGCTCGCTGACGCTGCTTTTCTTTTCAGTGGCGATAGTCTTTTTCAGCGTTATTGCTCTTAATTTCACCGACGGTGGTGGGGTCTCGCACGGTCAGACACAGGGCAGATTTTTAGAAATTCTCTTTGAAGCCGTCTCGGCTTTTGGCACAGTCGGCTTGAGCGCAGATTTAACGCCTAAGCTCTCTTCAGGCGGTAAAATTATTATCATTTTTTTGATGTTTATCGGCAGACTCGGCCCTTTGGTTTTGCTGAGTTCGGTGCAGTCCTTTGGCACAAAACTGTTGTTTTCTATACCAGAAGAAAAAATTTCCATTGGCTGAGTAGGAAGCGGAGCAATGAAACTAGGAAGCGGAGCAATGAAACTACAAATCGGCATCGTTGGCTTAGGCAAATTTGGATTGAAATTCGGCCAAACTTTGGTTGCATTGGGACATGAGGTTCTTGGTGTGGAGAGTGATCCAGAAAAAGTGAAAAATGCCCAGCACATTCTCACCCAAGTCTTCCAAACTGATGCGATGAGCCGCGAGGCGTTAGAGCAAATCAGAATTCAGGACTTGGAACATGTCTTAGTCAGCGTGGGTGATTCCATCGCGGCCAGCATCATGATTTCCATGTATCTGAAAGAGCTGGGCGTGAAGAAAGTCTGGGCCAAGGCAATCAACAAAGATCACGAGAAGCTGCTCTACAAGATCGGCGTGGATGAGGTGGTGATTCCTGAATTTATGGCGGCCAAGCAGATTGCCAGCCGGATTGCCATGCCCGGCTTTATCGAATATCTCCCCTTTGATCGCTCAATGGCAGTGAAAGAGTTCACCATTAAACGCTGGGCTGGGAAAAATCTCAAGGAGCTGAACTTGACCAATATTTTTGGTATTCAGGTCATCGCCGCCCGTCGGAATGGCGAGCAAAAATATCAATACATTCCCAAGGCCGATGAGCTGTTTCAGGAAGGTGATAATTTTGTCGCTATTGGTAAAATCTCGCAGTTAAGCAAAATCTTACCCTGATCGATAGGGATGATTCTCATCGCCGCGCTGCATTGCTCATGCTATAATGTTCGGGGCGATAGGATGACATAATCTTTTTGGAGACATGCAGCACTGAAGATATGAGCGAGAAAGAGGGGGAAGGGCGAGAAAAATCATTTTGGCAGCGGCTCCAGCGGCATTTGTTTCGATCTTCACCAGATACTGCCCAAGAGCTTGAGCATGAAATACAGGAGTTGCTGGAGGACGGCGAAGAGCATGGTCTCATCAGCAGGCATGAGGAGCAGCTGATCAACTCCATCTTTAATTTTCGTGCTACAGTGGCTTCGGAAATCATGACTCCGGCTTCGGAAATCATCTCCGCTGACCTCAACAGTTCGGTGGAGGAAATCATCCAACTGATCTGCGAGGAAGGCTACACCCGCATTCCGGTTTTCAGCGGTGGCCACGACAACATCGTTGGTACGCTTCACGCGAAAGACCTGCTGAGAATTGCCAGTCAGCAAACGGATAAACCGATACAGATAGAAGATTGCCTTAACCCGCCGGTTTTAGTTGCTGAATCCAAGCCAATCACTGAGTTGCTGCGAGATTTTCAGTCTGGCAAAAACCACATGGCTATTGTCACGGATGAATTCGGCAGCGTGCGCGGCTTGATCACCTTAGAAGACGTACTGGAAGAAATTGTCGGTGAAATTGACGACGAGCATGATCAGCACGAACGGGAGCTGATGCTTGAGGTTGATCTCCAGACCGTGGTTGCTGATGCCCGGATCGACGTTGAAGCGGTAGAAAAACATTTTGACTGTCTCCTGCCGGACGGTCCTTACGAATCCTTGGGCGGACTGTTGATTCATTTGTTAGGGCGAATGCCGGGCAACGGTGAAACCGTGACCGCGCCACCGCTGACCTTCAAAGTGCTGACCTCAACCCCGCGCCGAGTCCGCACTGTGCGCATCCGCAAACTATGACCTCCTCTAAAATTACTTCGTTTTTTGCTCCTGCTGCTTCGGCTTTGCTGCTGGCCTTAGCTATGCCCGGTTTAGTCGGTTGCTGGCCCCTGCTTTTCATTGCTTTGGTACCGTTGCTCTGGGCAGCGCGGACGTTGCCGAGTACGGTGCAAAGCGGCTGCATGGGTATGTCTTCCGGTCTGCTCTATCATCTCAGCCTGCTCTACTGGATCGTTATTGTTTTAGAACGCTACGGCGGTCTGCACACCTCAGTGGCAATGATTGTCCTTGTTTTGCTGGCCGTGTATATGTCAGCCTACACTGCCGTTTTCTGCATGATTCTCAATCGGTTGACCACAAAGCCAGAAAGCGGCAAAGGCTTATCCGTCTCGGTGCTTTTGATCGCGCCAGCAGTCTGGGTAGGGCTTGACGTAGCACGGGGCTGGCTTTTCTCCGGTATTCCGTGGATGGACCTTGGCTATGGCCTACACCATGAGCCGCTGTTGATCCAGACTGCGGATTTGGGCGGACATCACCTGATCACGTTCTTTATTGTCCAGATCAACACCCTGATTTATTGGTTTATAGATAGAATTTTCAGCGCAGCGAAAGCACCAAAACGTCAGTATCTGCTCGCAGTTATGGTCTGCCTTAGTCTTTACTGCGCGGGTGGCTACTCGATGGTACGCTATCGACAGGTGGTTTCCGAAGCCGCTGCCGCCGAACAAATTACGGCTCTTGCTGTGCAAGGCAATGTTGACCAAAGCGAAAAATGGTCGCCAGCACTCAAGGTGGAGACTATTGACCGCTACCTTTCTTTGTCAGCAAAAGCCTTTCAAAGTGAGAACAAGATTAGCTTGGTCGTCTGGCCGGAAACCGCTCTGCCTTTTTATCCGCATCGGGAGCCACTGATAAGCCGAGTAAAGGCATTCGCCAAAGAAAAACAAACGCATCTCCTCACCGGAGCACCGTATTTTACCATCACCCTCCAAGAGCAAAAAGCAACGTCAGAACAGTTCAACGACACGCTCAGACCGGTGGAATATTTTAATAGTGCCCTGATGTATGACCGGACAGGCCAACTGAATGGCAGGTACAACAAACAACATTTGGTGCCATTCGGTGAGTATGTTCCTTTGAGTGAGTACCTTTGGTTCATTAGGCCATTAGTAGAGCTGGTGGGCGATTTTTCTCCTGGCAATTCTTTTAAGCCGCTGGATGCGGATACTATCAAAGCGGGCGTTTTGATTTGCTTTGAATCGATCTTTCCGAACATTGCTCGACGCGAAACCGCCGCAGGAGCAAATCTCTTGGTCAGCATGACAAACGATGCGTGGTACGGCAAATCCAGCGCACCGTATCATTCTTGGGCCATGACCATAATGCGCGCGGTGGAAAATCGGCGCAGCATCGTTCGAGCAGCTAACACTGGTATCAGTGGCTTTATCGCACCAACCGGAGCGATTAGCAGCGAATCCGGCCTGTTCACAGCCGAGGCTCTGACTGATACGGTGGCCTTGATGACGGAAAAAACCTTGTTTGTCCAAGGGGGTTACTGGTTCGGCACCTTCTGTTTGACTCTGACCGGTCTCTTCCTGTGGAGTCATGCTTGGATGGAAAGAAGAAGACGGCGGGAACTCATCAAGCGAAAGCAGGAAATTCTCCGCCAGCAGAGAGCAGCTGCGGAGGATTAGAGGCAACAGTGACTAAGCAAAAAAATTATATCGGAGTCAGCAAAACTGAGGACAACACGTGGCAGTTTGCCGTGCAAAGGGCTAACGGCAAGGTGAAAACTGTCACCGGCTTCAGCACGGCCAAGGTGGCAGCCCTGCTCCGAGATGAGTATATCCTCCAACATCGGCTCGACGAGGCACGCAACTTTACTGTTAAACGAATAGCAAAGGTGCGAAATAAAGCCTATGAGCGGATGTTCGGCAGGCAGGATTGATTTTTATTTCATTGGAAGGAGAGAACCGATGGCAGACTTGACTGAAACTGCAGAACTACGGCAAAAGATTCAGGCTTTAAAAGGAAAAATGCTTGCTCTGAAGGAGCATCTTTGACTTAGACAGCAAGAAGTTAGACATTGAGCGGTTAGAGTCCGAATCGCTGGAGCCAAATTTCTGGAACGATCAGCATAAGGCCAAGAAAGTGCAACGGCAGCTCGGTCAGCTCCAAGATGTGGTTAAGGGCTGGGAGCTGCATTTTCAGCATATCGAAGACGCAGAAATGCTCTTCGATATGGCTTTAGAGGAAAGTGACGCAGAGGCTCTGAGCGAGGTTGAAGCCTCGCTTGATCGCCTTGCTCAGGAGGTGGAGCTGACCGAATTAGAGTGCATGTTCGATGGCGAGCATGACAGCTGCAATGCCCTGCTTACTGTTCATGCGGGCGCGGGCGGCACTGAGGCTCAGGACTGGGTGAGTATGCTGCTGCGCATGTATCTGCGTTGGGCCGAACTGCACAGTTTTCCTGCCGATATTCTTGATTATCTGCCCGGCGACGAGGCCGGAGTCAAATCCGTGACTATTCTGATCAAGGGCAAGAATGCCTACGGCTATACTCGCTCTGAGGTTGGTATTCACCGTTTGGTGCGAATTTCGCCTTTTGACGCTTCGGGTCGGCGACACACATCTTTTGCCTCAGTGATGGTGCTGCCAGAATTAGACGACACCATTGAGATTGACATCAACGAGAAAGAGCTGCGCATCGACACCTATCGCTCCAGCGGCGCGGGCGGTCAGCATGTCAACAAGACCGACTCGGCGATCCGCATCACCCATCTGCCAACGAACATTGTTGTGCAATGCCAGAACGAGCGTTCTCAGCTTCGTAACAAGGAAATGGCGATGAAGATGTTGATGTCCAAGCTCTACGACAAGCAGCAGAAGGAAAACTTGCAGGCGCAGGAGAATCTCCACGGCGAGAAAAAGGAAATCGCTTGGGGCAGCCAAATTCGTTCCTACGTCCTCCAACCCTACCGACTGATTAAGGATCACCGCACCAACGTCGAGGTTGGCAACGTCGATGCGGTGTTAGACGGCAATCTGGATCAGTTCATCAAGGCGTTCCTCCTCTGGCAGCCGCGTTAGCCAATGCCTCTGCTCACCAGCCTGCTGATCCTGATCGTTGTCGCACGGCTGCTGGGGCAAATCTTTCAGCGTTTCGGCCAGCCCTCCATTGTTGGGGAAATGCTGGCCGGAGTGCTGTTAGGCCCCAGCTTTCTTAACCTGATTCATCCAAACACCGCTCTTTCCAGCATTTCGGAATTTGCTGTCTTTCTGGTGGTGTTATCCGCTGGGCTGGAGATGAATTTCAAAGACATCCTCAACGCCCTGCTGGGCCGGGGCATTGTCATTGCCGTACTCGGCTTTATTCTACCTCTGACTGCGGGCATTGCAGTGGGAGCAGTCTTTCAGCTCGACCTGATGCGTACGGTCTTCCTTGGCCTTTGCGTGTCAATCACTGCTCTGCCGGTCACGGTGCGCATTCTCCAAAGTTTCAATCTGCTTGATTCCGATATTGCCCGCTACTCGGTAGCCACGGCCATTTTCAACGACGTGGTAGCTCTGCTGGTTCTGGGAGTGATTCTTAATTTACCTGCCCAGCTTTCCCTCTCAGCGGTGATTTTGTCGATTGTCAGCACCAGCTGGAAACTCATCGCTCTCGGCGCATTTATCCTCGGTTTCAACTGGCAGTTAGAGCGGATGATCAAGCGGGGAATTCATATTGAAAAAATATCGGAGAAGTTAGTTGATGCCGTTGGCAATGAGGCTCTTTTCGGCATCTTGGTGCTGTTTGTGCTGGTCTTTGGCTCGGTCAGCGAAGTCTTGGGTTTTCACTTCGTCATCGGTGCATTTTTCGGCGCATTGTTGATCGACCGCAAATTCTTTCTTGCCTCGCGCTACCACGAATTAGACCTCACCCTGCGCTCGATCACCGAAGGTTTTCTGGGGCCAGTCTTTTTTGCCTACCTGGGGTTAGAATTCAACATTGATGCCTTGAAGCCACTGGGGTTTGTCTTGGTCGTGCTGGTCGTATCAATCAGCTCAAAAGTGCTGGCGGGTTGGCTCGGCGGCTTGGTTATTCAGCTCCCGCCTGCCCGTGCCTTGGGTATCGGTATTATTCTCAATGGCCGTGGAGTGATGGAATTAGTTATCGCCAGCATCGCTTACGAGCGCGGTTTTATCAACCAGAGCATGTTTTCCACATTAGTGCTGATGGGCGTGGTGACAACCATGATGACCCCGCTGATGTTCCGACGCTGGATACTGCCCCGACTATAACCTGCTGAAACAATGCACCCTGTCCTTACTTCTATCCTCATGCTGACGTGCAGCAACGTCTTCATGACCTTTGCTTGGTACGCCCATCTCAAAGAGCTGAACAATAAGCCGTGGATAATCGCTGCCTTGGTCAGTTGGGGCATTGCCTTATTTGAATATCTGCTTCAGGTTCCAGCCAACCGAATTGGCTTTACAGTTTTGAGCGTGGGTCAGCTCAAAATCATTCAAGAAGTAATCACCTTGACAGTATTCCTTCCCTTTTCCGTGATATATCTGAAGGAACCCCTGAAGCTGGATTATCTCTGGGCAGGCTTGTGCTTAGTTGGGGCAGTGTATTTTATGTTCAGAGGCAAGATAGGGTGAAAAATGAAGGAAGAAAGCATAGTAAAATTACGAATAACTCTCCACGATAGTGAGGCTGATGATGAGCAGCTTGACCGACTGGCTCTGTCGCTGATACGGCAGCTTCGGGATTTGGAGGCGATTGAATCTTTGGAGAGGGAGGCAGGAAAAGCGATAGACAGGAGCAAAGGCGACCCGATCACGGTGGGCGGCGTGATTCTTGGCATTGCAGTGGCGGCCATTCCGAATCTGATCAGCTTGCTTCAACAGTGGACAGTCGGCAACCGCACCATTAAAGTTGAAGCCCCGAACGGAGCCAAGGCGGAATTCACCCCAGATCACCGATATTCCAAGGAGGAAGTTGTGGAATTTGTCCGGCAGCTCAATCGAATTGGCAAGTAGCAGGCAGGCGCGATGGAACGCCGTTCCGCCCTGCTGATCAGCAGCAGCGAGTATGAGGATGCCAATCTTTCCCGGCTTACCGCGCCGCCGCATGATGTGCGGGCTTTGGCAGAAGTGCTGCGTGATGCCAGCATCGGCAGTTTTGAAGTGAAGGAGCCGCTGATCAACAAAGCCTCCTCTGTAGTTCGAGAGGCTATTGCCGACTTTTTTGCCGAACAGAAGCGCGACGATCTTGCTTTGCTCTATTTCAGCGGTCACGGCCTGAAAGATGATTTGAACAGCGGCAATCTCTATCTGACGGCCACGGATACCAAGCGCGACCGGCTCCGGGCAACCGGCCTCGCGGCCAGCTTTCTCTTGGAAGAGGTGGAAGAGTCGAAATCCCGCCGCATCATCCTGATTCTCGACTGCTGCTACAGCGGGGCTTTTGCGCGTGGGAGTAAGGGCGCGGATGAGGAACTTGATGCGGCTTTTAAGAACATGGGCTATGGGCGGGTTGTCCTCACCGCCAGCAATGCCGTTCAGCTCGCTTATGAAGACGAACAGGCCAAAGACGGAGCGGTTCATTCGATCTTCACAAAATTTCTGCTGGAAGGACTCCGCACCGGGGCTGCTGATTTGTCCCAGCGCGGAAAGATCAGCGTGAATGATCTTTACCAGTATGTGGATAAGCAGATCAAACAGATGGACAATGGCAGGCGGCAGACTCCGAAAATTTGGGATATTGATCGTGAAGGGGAGGAGCTGGTCATTGCCCGCAATCCCTTTTGGACGGAGAAGAAACAGCCCGACCCCATACATAGCAAACGCCCGCTCACCTACACACTCCGTCCGCAGGCGCATAACTTTGTTGACCGGATTAAGCAACGTAAGGAATTGCGGAGCGATCTTCTTGATGCAACCAAGGTCTTCGTGATTGTGGACGGTTTAGCCGGAATAGGCAAGACCATGCTGGCGGCCAAAGTGGCCGAGGAATCTGAAGCCGATTTTTCAGGAATCTATTACAGCAAATGCGCAAAAGAAACAGATGTAGATCAGCTCCTCGCAGAGCTGGCGTATTTTTTGAGCGGCGGCGGCGACCATTGTTTGAGTGGCGTGGTGGAGTATGACATTCCGGCAGCAAATAAAATTAATTTTCTGCTGGCTGCGCTGGGTGTGCGAAAATATCTGCTGATTTTCGATGACGTGCATGAGCTGCTTAATTCGGAGCGGCAAATTAGCAATGAGGGAATTAAGCTGCTCTTCAGCGAACTGCTCAACACCCGCCATCAAGCAAAAATTCTCCTTGTCAGCCGGGTGCGGCCCGTGCTGCCTTGGCAGCAGCTTTGTCAGGTGCCGAGCAGTTTGGAGTCATTTGATGAAGAAAACGGTTTAGAATTGCTGCGGCTGCTGGGATTAGATGAGGACGAAGAACTGCTCCGCCGAGCTTGGCAGCTCACGGGCGGCCATCCTTTGGCGATGGGTCTGCTGGCGGGCATGGCCGGAACAATGGATTTGCAGCTCATCTTGGCGGAAACCAGTCTGTTTTATGGCGGAAGTTTAGTCAACGAACTGCTCCGGCGGCAGTTCTACACCTTGCTCACTGTTGAGGAAAAGAATTTGCTGCTCAGAATGTCTGTCCTGCTGCGTCCGGCGGAATTCACCATTATCGCCCATCTGGAGGAACAGGGGCAGGCGGCCCGCCTGCTGCCTGCGCTGGTGGAAAAAAATTTGGTGATGTACAGCAGAAAGGAGAAGAAATATCGTCTGCACGATTTGGTGCGGGAGTTCAGTCGGGCTGAGACGACGGCTGAGGAGCAGCAGCTTTGTCATTCGCGGCTGGCGGATTATTACGAGCGACTGGAATTCAATGCGGATAAGCCGAGCTTTGAGCAGGTGCAGCAGAGGCTTGAAGCCCAGCATCATGCCGTTCAGTCTGGTGAGAAGGCCAGAGCAGCACGGCTGCTGGTGGAAACTGCCGAGCATTTGCGAAAATGGGGTTATTTGGAGCGGTGCGGAAAGCTGCTGGCCGAGACCTTATCCGCGTTGGAGAAGCTGGAGCCGACCAAGGAGCATCTGCTGCTGCGGGTCGATCTGCTGGTGGAGCAGGGCTGGCTGGAACGTTCATCCTCTGGGTTAGACAAGGCGGTGGAGCGGTGCCGGGAGGCGGAGCGCATTCTGCAAACGGCGCAGGATGAAGGGCGGGAAGGCAAGGTCTGTCATTCCTTGGGCAAGTTTTTCTACGAGGAGGCATTGTGGGAGGAGGCAGAACAGTATTTTGTCCGTGCGTTTGAGTTACAGAAGGCGCAGAGGAACAGCAAGGAACTTGCGAAGATTCTTTGTGATTGGAGGTTGCTATATTGGAACAGGGCTGGAGAATTGGACAAAATAGAAGCTGTCAGTCTGGAAGGAATAAATGTCTGCGAAGAGAAGCGTGATGTAGAGAGTAAGTGCAAAATTTTGATCGAGGTGCTTGGGAAGAGCTTAGAAGATCAAAGCAAATTTGATGAAGCGTTGGCGGTATATCAAGACAGTCTGGATTTGAGGACAGAAAAGGATTTTTCTGGTCGCTCGTCCTCTTTGAGAAGAATGGGGCA
>JAGIXO010000170.1 GCA_026122915.1 Candidatus Electronema nielsenii
TAAGAACAGAATAATAACAGCATATCTCTTTGTATGAAAGATATGATTCATCTGTCGATTTTATTTTTTTAAGTTCTGCAATATATTCATGTATATTTTTATAATCAATATTTGACATAAGATATACTCTAAAGCAGAGCAGAGAAATTATTGACGATACTGCAAAACATAAAAATATATTAATCAAAGAAACATTTTTCATTTTATCTGTAAACATTACAAGTTGACTATATATAAAGTTATAAATATGTAAATATACATCGTTTAAACAGATAGTTTTAAATAAAAAAAATCCTACTATCAGCATTAATAGCAGGATAAAAATATACGAATTACGAAGTTTAATTCGTAATTCGTTTGTTTCCGATTTGGCAAATATCATCAATCTTCAATTCTTTATTTCGTATAATGAAATTATATATGAATGAGTTATTTTCAACACAAGTTTATTATATTTTTTCTAATTTCAACAAGTTCATTCATTGCATCATGCAATGATGCTAACCTACGTTTTTTCAAAACGTCTTCATACCTCGTTATAAATTCTTTCTTATCCAAGTCTGTCAGCTTACCTTTTATAATTGGGGTGTTATTTAACTCCGATAAAGCGTCTTCAATATCATCCTTTAGTGATTTTTCAATATTATTGATTTTTTTTTCTAAAAAATCTATTTCGTAGTCTAATAAACTGCGAATTCTTTCAATCGATCCACTCATTTTTGTCACCTCTATCTTATGTTTTTATAATAAAAAATTATAAAACTAAATTTTACAAAAGTCAACTTAACTGACCCATAAAAAGCCTTGTCACGCAACAGCAAGTTTGCAGCCAAGAGCTTTTATCACCTTGTTGACCGTAGAAAATCGCGGGTTGCCTTCCCCGGCAAGAGCCTTGTACAAACTCTCCCTATTCAGACCCGCTTTTTTGGCAACTTCAGCCATGCCCTGTTTTTTTGCCAGATATCCTAAAGCCACCAAAAAAACTCTTGGGTCTCCATCCATATAAGCATTATTCATGTAGTCGTTGATTTCATCCTTCGTTTCAAGATAATCAAACGGATTGTAGCTTTTTATTTCAATTTCCATGATATTCCCCGATTTTTTTATCATTTTTTTTGCTTTTTCTATATCACGTTCCTGTGTTGACTTGTCGCAGTCAATGATCGAATGTTTCGGTTGTCGTGATTTCATAGATCATGTTTTAGTTGTAAAACTGACACTACAACGTGTTGAGAAATAGCATTGATGCTGGCATTTTCTCCCTCTTTCATGGAAAAAACCGCCCGGAGCGAAAGGCGACAGCCTGAGCGACAGCGCGGTCTTATCGGCTGCGTAGCAGCGTCTTGAATGCTGTTCGCGGATTGGGATCGATCAACGCGGGTGCGCGCGCACTTTTATATTTAAAGATTTACCTATTTCGGGTATGAAAAAGAACGGAGTTTCAGGGCGATATTCACCTAAAAGGCTACAGATTCCCATATAAAAGGCTACAGATTCCCATATAAAAGGCTACAGATTCCCAATACGGAACTACACTTGTCAAGTTCCGTAGTCCTTAGTAAGATGAAAGGACAGATTACTGAGCAAACTAAAGAGGGTAAAAATGCTAAAAAAAACTATGGTCGTGCAGTCGAACTCGTTAGTAGAGGCACGTTACAGATTAACGAACTTGGAACAAAGACTCATCTTTAGCCTAATCTCAAAAATTCGTGCAGAGGATGATGCCCTGCACGAATACGATATTTCGCTCAAGGAACTCAGTCAGCTTATGGGGATTGACTTGGCCGATGCCTACAAGGAGTTGGTCGGGATAACCAAGCACCTTATGAGTCGCGTTCTATCGATAAGATCGGCACAAGGGAACTTGGTGCATATCCACTGGCTATGTCGTGCAGAGCATAAGCAGGGAAGTGTTGTTTTATCCTTCATGCCGGATTTGAAGCCGTACCTGCTCCAACTGAAATCTGAATTTACAATCTGTGATCTGGCAATTATTACAGGATTCGGGGGCAAATATACGATTAGGTTATACATGCTCTTGCGTCAATATACATCCATAGGCTGGCGAGGATTCGAGCTGAAAGAACTTCGAGAAATTCTCGGCATCGAAAAAGATGAGTACCGCGAATACAAACGGTTTAGCCAGCGCGTCCTTGCTCAGGCCAAAAAGGAGATGGAAGCCATAGACGAAACTGGAAGAAACAAATGTGATCTAACTTTTGAGGTTGAAACTATCAGGGAAGGTCGAAAGATTACCCGGCTCAAATTCATCATCATCAAAAACAATATGAGATATGTGGAAAAAGCCAAGGCCGGAAACGTTGGCAAATCGTTACAAAAGTTTACAGATTCAGCTATCAAACCGCCACCAATAGCGAGACAGTCTAATTTTCCTGAATACTGGGATGATTTTTTGAAATACATTGAGAAGAAAGACCCCGGCCTGCTACCGATAATTGCCAGCGATGGGCCAGAATGTATGCTTGTGAAGGCACCTTATATCGCATGGAGCAGAGAATTCAAGCAGTAAGGAGGTGCAGCCGCAGGGCAAGGGGGAGGCAATACATCCACAAGCACTTACCACTATACGCCAAAACGCACTATAATGGCCTTAATTTCCATTTACCAACCAAC
>JAGIXO010000171.1 GCA_026122915.1 Candidatus Electronema nielsenii
AGGTATCTCATATATATTTTTCATGTATCACTACTGTTAGAACGTTGGGAATATCTATATGGTCAATGAACCTAATAAATCCTCGAAATCTTGCTTCATTGCTATGCCGATCAGCGATCCGCTTGGATATGATTCAGGTCACTTCCGACGGGTGTATGAGCATCTGATTCGTCCTGCCTGCACGAAGGCACGTGTTACGCCTTTGCGGGCGGATGATGTGAAGGCTGCCAACTATATTGTCTTGGATATTCTTCAGCGAATCATCAACGCTGATCTTGTTGTTTGCGACTTGAGCGGTCGAAATCCGAATGTGATGTATGAAGTTGGCGTTCGTCAAGCATTCAATTTGCCGATTGTCTTTATTAAGGACCAGCGTACAGAAAGAGTATTCGATATCCAAGGATTCCGCACTGTGGACTATGATGAGAGTCTCCGCATAGATTGCGTCAACCGTGATATCGAGACGCTTCGGGCGGCAATAGAGGCAACGATGCAGCCAGATCATAATGATGTTAATTCCCTTGTGAAACTGCTTGGCATATCCAAGGCGGAGCTTCCAAAGAACAAAGAGGTTTCGGCTGACACTGCTCTGATCTTAGCATCAATACGTGATATATCCGAGCGTCTTGCAGGCATTGAACAGATACAATACAACAAACTTATTTCAACAACTGAATCTAACAATATAAATAATCGCAAGATATCTAGTTTTTTATTGATAGGAGGAGACAGCGTAAGCTACGGCGATGGTATTTATGATAAATCAGGTGGCACTTGGCTTGGGGATTTTAACAGTATCGACTCTATGGGTGTAATCATTAAGGATAAAAATGGCAAGGTTCTTATTATTCCACCCGAAGACCCAAGTTATAAGACCTTGTCAGCAGTGCCCTTCTAACTAAGCACTATGCGAATCAACGCACTTTAAGCACTATGCGAATCAACGCACTTCAGGCAATAAGCATGTTGGCAGCAGCCTTGAGCATGGCAGGCTGCGCAGAGTTTGTTTACAACTCTATGCACTCGGAGCGTGTTGCTGAATGCGAAGCACTGCATGGACAGGAGCGGGAGGACTGCTTGGTTCAGGCGCAGAAGAGTTATGAGAAGTACGCAGCAGAGCGCAATGAGGAGATTAGGCAGGATGGTCAGCCATAAGCTCTCGCTGGCTTGCTTTAGCTGAGTGATGGCAAAGGCGAGGGAGGGAGGAGGTAAGCGGCAGCCGCCTGTCCCCCCATCAGCATTTCCATTGCGTTGCAAGCTGAACGTATGCACTACAGCGTCCACCACCGCCGAAAGAACTTCCTCTATCCCCGCAGCATCCTCGCCATGTCCTTAGCAAAATAGGTCAGGATAATATCTGCCCCTGCTCGCCTGATTGAAAGCAGCGTTTCGGCCATCACCCGTTGTTCATCGATCCAGCCCCGTGCTGCTGCTGCCTTAATCATCGCGTACTCGCCGCTGACATGATAGGCTGCAATCGGCAGATCAAATTCATCGCGCAGGCGACTAATGATGTCTAAATAGGCAACCGCTGGTTTGACCATCAAAATATCCGCACCTTCATCGACATCCAAGGTGGCTTCACGCAGAGCCTCGCGGCTGTTAGCCGGGTCCATCTGATAACTGCGCCGATCACCGAACTGAGGCGCACAGTCAGCGGCATCACGGAAAGGGCCGTAAAAGGCTGAAGCGTATTTCACCGCATACGACATGATCGGCACAGTGTGAAAATCGTTCTCATCCAAGGTGCTACGGATTTCGCTCACTCGGCCATCCATCATATCTGAAGGCGCAACCATATCAGTCCCAGCTTGGGCATGAGACAGCGCGGTTTTGGCCAACAATTCCAAGGTAGCATCGTTATCAACCTCTTTGCCCGCAAGACAGCCGCAATGTCCGTGGTCGGTGTATTCGCAGAGACAAACATCGGTAATCACCATGATATCCGGCGCGGTGTTCTTCAGCTCCTTGATCGCCTGCTGGACTATGCCGTTCTTGGCATGTGCGCCAGAGCCAACCGCATCCTTTTTCTCTGGTAGGCCAAAGAGAATCACCGAGCGGACACCGACTTCAAGGCAGTCCTTGGCCTCTTGCTTGAGCTGATCCACCGAAAGGCGGAACACGCCCGGCATAGAAGGCACCTCTTCTTTTTTACCTTTACCCGGCATGACAAAGAGCGGATACACAAGCTGCTCTGGGGCCAAGCGGGTTTCGCGGATCATAGCGCGGAAGTTCTCATTCTGCCGCATCCGGCGTGGGCGATATTCGGGAAAGACCATGTTGAATCTCCTTAGGCGTTACACAGTTGATCAGTTAGATTATCAAATTCCAAAACTTAGACTTCTACATAGAGCCATCGTTCTTCTCTATCACCGTGTCTTGACCGAATTGCGCGTCATCCTTCTCTGGGAAGTCGGTGATATAATGCAGGCCTCTTGATTCATGGCGCAGCGAAGCACTATAGATGATCAACTCGGCGATGAGGACGATATTACGCAGCTCAACCAGATCAGGCGTGAGTAAGTAGTCGTGAAAATGCTCCTTGGTCTCGGCAAGGATGGGGGCCAGCTGCCGAGTGGCTAATTGCAGCCGCTTCTTGCTACGAACTATGCCAACGTAATCCCACAACA
>JAGIXO010000172.1 GCA_026122915.1 Candidatus Electronema nielsenii
GGTCAGAGGTGGCGGGTGGCGATCTTGATCAAGGTCGCGGTGGTGAATTCTTGTCCCTCGCGTCGAGGGGGCAGGTTTTTCAGAGGCAATTCGGCCCGCGCTGCCTCGCGGTGACCGCCAGCGGAGCCGTATTCGCCAAAGGTCTTCTGCGCGAATTTCCCTGCGTGCTTGCGGTAGCCATCACAGCGGAGGATGACCACTAATTTTTCGCCGCAGCAACCTGACACCAGCACCCAGTCAAACTGATCAACATGATTGAGAAAATCGGCAATGATCACCAATACGTCTGGGGTACTAACTTTGCCGATATGAGCGTAGGCCCGACCCTTGCTCGATTTTACTTCCCGCAAGGCGATGCGGAAGTATTTCAGCTCGGAGCGGCGTAGCTCAGTCAGCTCAAATTTGCGTACTAAGTTACGGTTGGCGAGATTAAAAACGTAGCGAAAGGAAATTCCATCAGCTAACTGAAGATTTTTCTTTTCAAAATTCTGCGTGTCAACCTTAATGCCGTAATACAGAGCTGTGGCCAAGGCGACCGAGAGAGTGATATTAGCGGCCCGCAGATATTCAACCATCATCGAGGCTACTGCCCCGTAATCTGGGCGAATGTCAATAAATTTTGCATCCCAACCAGTAGTGACAGGATGATGATCGATCACTGCGTCGAATTGAATTTTTTCAAAGCAAGGCTGATGGTTGGGCTGAGAGTCGAGAAGTATTTTTTTGGAATAATCATTGATCTGAAGCGTGTGCAGTCGTTCGACGGGAATCTTCAGTCGCTCGACCATCGTCATATTGTTCAACCGACGGATTTCGTTTGGATAGCCGATAGTGACACTGCCCACTCGGTAACTGAGAAGGCGTTTGATTGCCATCGCGCAGGCTAACGAATCCGGGTCAGCAACGACGATAAGTAACACTTGGTCTGTTCGACCAAAAAGCTGATAAAAGGCATTCAGGCGCGTCAGGGCTGAATAACGGCTTTTCTCGCTGCGGTTGATGACACCTGCTATTTTTTCTAATCGTGTTTGCTTCAACAAAATGCCTGTCGCTGTTCTTTAAAAGGAAACATTCTGTGCAACATGAACAATTTTTGTTGTAAGAGTAGCACAGGGCAGAGGATAAATGCAAGCAGCCTTTTGGTCAGCGCAAGTTCGGCACAGAAGGAAAAAGACTCGGCTCAGTGTGGGGAATAAAGCGAGAACCGGAAAAACGAATCATGAAATCCTGATTTACATTTAATTCAAGGTAGGTGATCTTACGGCAGATATCCTTAACCCGCTCCCAGTTTCTGTGATCGCGCAGAAGCAGTTCTGCTCCAGTCAAAGAGGTGTTGCCGACAGGATTGAAGACCGCCAAAGGCAAATCCGGTACCATTCCCAAGGTGATCGCTTGACGCGGATTGATGTGTTCGCCAAAGGCTCCGGCAACGTGAATTTGAGTCAAATCTGCAAAGGAAACTCCAACTTGGGCGCACAGGGTTTCCAGAATTGCATACATCGCGGCCTTCGAGCGCATCATTGCATCAAGATCGGTTTGACTAACTGTTACTCCTTCGGTGACGGAAAAAACCATTTCGCCTTCGCGGTGATGCAACCGTTCTTGGACAAACTGCCGCTGGCCATCGCTTTGGCCCTTGAATTTCTCCTGAAACTTGCCGCGCAAGTCGATAATCTGGGCTAAGTACAACTCTGCTGCCAAATCAATCAGGCCGGAACCGCAGAGGCCAATCGGCGGCGCATCAGCGATACTGCGCCAGTGGAGCTGCCAGCAGTCGCGGTCAATGCTGATTTGTTCAATCGCGCCCGGTGCGGCCCGCATCCCCATCCGCGCCACCCCACCTTCCAAAGCCGGACCAGCGGCACCCGCGCAAGCAATCAACCAATCTTTACCACCCAGCACCACCTCGGCGTTAGTGCCCACGTCAATGAGCATAGTAGGCTGTTCGGCTTGGTCAAGGTGAGTTGCCAGAATGCCGGAAATCAGATCACCGCCGAAATAGCTGCCCCGGCTGGGCATCACCCAGAGCATGGCTTGAGGATGCAATTCAAGACCGATCTCCGCTGCCAAAAAGGGATCAGGCGCATTGACCAAGGGAATGTACGGCTCTCGACAAAGGTAATGCGGACTGAGGCCGAGCAGCAGATGCACCATCGTGGTGTTGCCCGCAATAGTCAGAGCATAAATCTGTTGCGATGATAGAGCAGTCTCTCGGCAGAGCTGATCCATCAGCCCACTGACCGAATTGACCACCGCCTGCTGAAGTTGCTTTAATCCTTCCTCATTATCTGCATAATGAATGCGACTGAGGATGTCTGTTCCGTATTCAACTTGGCGATTCAACGCGGTTTGGCGGGATAACACGCTGCCAGTAAGCAGATCGATCAGGCTGACCTCAAGATGAGTGGAACCTAAATCCAAGGCAACGCCCAAAAATTGGGCCGGTTCTATTGGCAAAAAATCGATCAATTCCAGCTGACCGGGAAGCAAATGCACGACTGCCCAGCCTTGGAATTCGGCCAAACGGAAGGCAGCAGCAACCTTTGTCATGCACGCAAAGGGAACCCGCAGCGGCCAGCTAACCAGTTC
>JAGIXO010000173.1 GCA_026122915.1 Candidatus Electronema nielsenii
ATCAAAAGCATAACAGCGCGTGAAATATTCGCTAAGGTTCCTTCATTTAAGAAGGAACTCTGGGGAGGAGAGTTTTGGACGGATGGATATTTTGTTTCAACAGTCAGCGAACATGCAAATGAAGATGTCATACGGCATTATGTGCGAAATCAGGGTCGGGCTGGAGAATACAAGCTGCTGCATAAACAGAAAGTTGTTCATGATGAACAACTGACGTTGTTTTGACAAACGATACCTCTCCCCTTGGGGCGGGGTATCGTTTGTGAATAAATTAAGTTAATATCAAGGACAGAGGGATGATTTTTCCATCATCCCTCTGTGGTCTTCAGTGCTAATATTTAGGCAATTCCTGCTGTCGGTAATCATCTGGGTTGCGCCAGCCATCACCGCCTTGATCGGGATTTTGCCAAGTATTGATCGGAGAAGAAGTACTACCACCAGTGCTGGGATAGTATTGGTTTTCCTGATTAATAGGTGGCAGATAGGCTTGATTATTAGGATATCCGGTATCATAGCCTTGATTCGCAGGATAGCCCGGTTGCGAGTAGGATGACGTATAGGTCTGAGGCTGATTTCTGCTGCCCGGCATGGCTCGGCGCAGCGGCTCTGCTTGGCGGTTGTTGACCGATCTTCGCATTAAAATGTCTACCGGACTGACCATGTCGCCGTAATAGGCATTGTTCCAATGGTAGCGAGGCTCGATCACCGCCCCTTCAACGGAAATACCTCCGAACATCCCTTTTGCCCGGCCAAAAGCCAGCACATCAGCAGTCTGCGCTTTGGCATTTTTTCCCACTGGCCCGGCAGCCACAGAAATATCCGCTCCGACCTTCAACTCGGTGGAAAGCATAGCATTTAGCCCGCCTTCGGTCATGATCATCAAAACCAATTCGGACGCATCTGCACCGATTTGAAGGCCCAGCGACAGCGAGCCGATGGTGTAAAAGGCCGGATAGCTCCATGTGCCGCTCTGTTGATCGCGTACCAAGAGGACACCTGAACCGCCAGAACCACCAACCACAAAGCCGCCACGGAGCATCTGCGGTACAATCAATATTCCATAGGCGGAATCAACGTTTTCATGAAACCAGACCATGTTGGGGTCGTTCATGAAACTTTTGATAACTGCATGACTTTTCAGCACTAAGGATTGTGCCTCGTTGAGACTGTCCGCTGAAGCGTGATTACTGGACAAAGGCAGCGCAAGCAGAGAGAAGAGTAGGGCAAGGACGGGAAGACGGAGCGGAAACATGAGTTTTATCCTCTGAGTTGTTTTCATGGGGCGGGGGGAGAACAGGAGACGCAAAAAAATGACCGGCAGGATAATGCCGGTCAGCCTGTGTGTCATCAAGCCAGATAGAAATGTTCTTTCTCAGCTTGGCATTTTGGGCAAACCCAGTCATCGGGTAGGTCTTCAAAAGCAGTGCCCGAATCCACGCCGCTGTCCATGTCACCCTCTGCCGGGTCGTAAATGTAACCGCAGGGACATTCATACTTCTGCATAATTTTTTCCTCCAAATAGGGTTATAAAAGCCAAATGCGGAATTCCGATTCTGTTCAGCTCCGCCGAGCAGTAGAGCCGCTCGTTCGTTCAGCATATTGACAAGTATAATGAAACCAGCGGCATTAGGCAAGGGAAAGGAAGATGCCAAGCAGACCGCTGCTGCCGAGATTCGACGGTCAGGCTTTTTTTGCCCTTGACAGAAGGGCATGTTTTATAGTCTAATTAAATGTTTTGCATAAACAAGCCGATAATCTATTTGTCACTGATTCGATTCATATACAGGAGGACGGGCGCATGTATGCCATAGTACGCACTGGCGGAAAGCAGTACCAGGTCGCAGCCGGAGACCGGTTGAAGGTAGAAAAACTTGAGGGCGAAGTGGGCGAGACAGTTGAGCTGTCCGACGTGCTGCTGGTCGCTGACGGTGAGAACGTGACGATCGGTGCGCCAATCGTCGATGGTGCTAAGATCGTGGCCAAAATCGTTGAGCAGGGCCGGGACAAAAAAGTGCTGGTCTTCAAAAAGAAACGCCGGAAGAATTATCAGGTGCTGCGCGGACACCGTCAGCCCTTCACTGCTCTGAGCATTGAGCAGATCATGCAGTGAGGCCCGACGGCTGATTTTATTTTATTTTTTATTTTTCGGAGATATCCTCATGGCTCATAAAAAAGCAGGCGGCAGTTCGAGAAACGGTCGCGACAGTGCAGGCCAACGGCGTGGCGTGAAACGCTTCGGTGGCCAAGCTGTGACTGCGGGCAGCATTCTTGTCCGTCAGGTCGGCACAAAAATTTATCCTGGCACCAACGTGGGCTGCGGTCGCGACTACACCCTGTTCGCCAAAGTTGATGGCGTAGTGAAGTTTGAAGCATTTGGCAGAGACCGTAAGCGGGTGTCGGTGTATCCGGCAGCGGCTTGCGCAGGCTCTTGCTCCTGCACTCAAGAACAATGCGGAGCAGGCTGCTGATTGCGCCGCAACGGAGCAGGCAGAAACATTGACCCGATGCCATTGTGGTGTCGGGTTTTTTGTTGGGAAAGACCTTGCGCTCGAATGCCTTATTTTTTTATTCAGCGCGTT
>JAGIXO010000174.1 GCA_026122915.1 Candidatus Electronema nielsenii
GCCAGGCCGGGATGATCTACCGCCCGGTGCGCGAACGCACGGTGGAGCAGGTGATGCAGCTGGCCGAGCAGGGCATTCAGAACTCCGGCTTTGGCGAGCTGGCCCTGCTCTCGCTCTCCACTGGCGACTACTCCTGCTTGCCGGAGCTGCTGACCAAGCTGATGGACCGCTTTGCCGAGGAGCGCGTCTCTATTTCCCTGCCCTCGATGCGGTTGGCACGCTCACGCCAGAGGTCATCGCCCAGATCAGGCGGGTGCGCAAGACCGGCTTTACCGTGGCCCCGGAAGCAGGCACTGATCGGCTGCGCGAGGTGATCAACAAGGACATCACCGAAGAGGACTTGCTCGCAGGCTGCCGCGATGCCTTCAATGCGGGCTGGAGCGTGCTCAAGTTTTATTTCATGATTGGCCTGCCCACCGAGACGCTGGAGGATGTGGACGCGATAGTTGACTTGGCGGCGCGGGCGCGTCGCGAGGCGAGCGGCAAGAAGGCGGACATCAACGTCTCAGTCTCCACCTTTGTGCCGAAGCCGCACACGCCGTTCCAGTGGTGCGGCCAGATTTCGCTGGATGAGTCAAAAGAGCGCATCCAGCGGCTGATGAAGAAGCTGCCGCCCAAGGGCTACAAGCTAAAGTGGCACGACCCGGAGCAGTGCCTGCTTGAAGGCGTGTTCTCGCGCGGCGACCGCAGGCTTTCTCGTTTATTGGAAGAGGCGTGGCGGGACGGAGCGCGGCTCGACGGCTGGAACGAGCATTTCTCGCTGGCCCGCTGGCAGCAGGCGGCGGAACGCGTCGGCATTGATCTCGAATTCTACCTGCGTCAGCGCGACCGCAGCGAAGTCCTGCCCTGGGATCACCTCAGCAGCGGAGTGGAGCGCAGTTTCTTGGAGCGCGAATACGAACGGGCCATGGAGCGCGCCTATACCCCTGACTGCCGCAACCAAGGCTGCCAGAGCTGCGGCCTCTGTGATTTCAAGACCATCAGGCCGTTAGTCAATCCGCCAAAGGAGGCAGCAGCAAGCACCGCACCTGCGGTTCATAAGCAAGAGCGGGACAAGAACAGTCAGCCAACCATCTTCCGCTATCGCGCCGAGTATTCTCGCGTTGGCGATGGCCGCTTCATCGGGCATTTGGAGCTGCTCAATCTTGTCTTCCGCGCCTTGCAGCGGGCCAAGCTGCCGGTGCTCTTCTCGCAAGGCTTTAATCCTACGCCTAAGGTTTCCTTTAGCCCGGCTTTGCCAGTGGGTGTGGAAAGCGAGATTGAGTTCTTTGAGGTTGATCTGGCTGAACCCATTCGTCGCCCGGCAGAGATGATGACCGAGCTGAACCGCCAGCTGCCGAGCTTCATGGCCATCACCGCCCTTGCTTTTGCCAAGAAAAAGGCTCCGGTCAACGAGATCATCAGCTATGACTGCCTGCTGCCAAAGGACGTACCTTGGGCGCAAGCAGCAGATAGCATTGCTGCCTTTCAGGTCGCAGAACGTTTCTTGCTTGAGCGTAACCGGAAGGGCAAAAGCCGCGAGTTTGATCTGAAGGAATTCGTCAAGAAGCTGGAGCTGGGCGAAAGCGGCAGGCTGCTGCTTGATCTCTATCATCCCTGCGCTGAAGCGGGTGTCGGGCCAAGGGATGCGCTGGCAGCGGCACTGAATCTGGAGGAGGAGCAGGCGGCGAGAGTGCGGATTGTGAAGGTCAGAGCAAGAGAGGTTTGAGCAGCGTGATCGGAGCTTTTTTCACAGCGAGCCTTGACATAGATTGCTTGGCAATGCTATTCTTTTAAAAGATGCTGCTATGAATAAACTAAAGAAAAAGAGGGTGCCGCCATGAAGAAATATATTCTGCTGCTTGTCGCAATCATTCTTGCTCAGGTTTCTGTTGGTTATGCCGACGACAGGGAACCTGTTGAGATCAAGAAGACAAAAAGAAATCTTGGCAAGATAACTGTAACGAGAACTGATGTGAATCCAGAGAAGCTCACAAAGTTAGTTTTTGAAACATGCTCTCATACCGGCATAGGTATTCTCCATAAAAGCTGCAACGGTTATTTATATGAGCTGACTGAAGAAGGATGGCTCGGCAAGGATCGTGTTAATTTTGGTCAATTAAATCATAATTCAATAAATTTAGCTGCCGGAACCTATTACATGAAGATAAGCAGCTACCAAGGAAGAACATATTACGCGACCGGAGAGATATCCATCGTGCCCTTTGTGACAAACTTTGTCCACGTCGCACTGGAATAATCTGCTAAATTTTGCAAACGCATAAAACGTTGAGGGGGAGAGCAATCTTCTCCCCAACTTTTTTTCATCCTGCCTTCAATCCTCTTGCCGCAGCCAGCATCCAGCCAAGCGTTTAGAAATGCGTTCGCATACACTCCCTTTCTTGCGCTGCTGCTTGCCGCCAGCCAAACCGCCCTTGCCGCAGGCTGCCCGCCGCCCTACGCCGGACTGATCCAGAACGGCGCGTATGCGGTCGCTGTAAGGCAAGGTTGAGCTGTCCAGTGCGCATACTTTTCACGGATATACCAGCATGACCTAATGTGCAACTCTTAAA
>JAGIXO010000175.1 GCA_026122915.1 Candidatus Electronema nielsenii
TCTTTCAGGTTTCGTTTGAATTCACCTGCGGAGAAATTTTTATCATTGTTTGTGTCAAAAAAATAATATTGCTCATCTGCGCCGCCAACAAATCGTACAGGTACCTTGCTGTTCCTCCTCACAGCAGACATTCTTGCCCGCTGCATGTCCGCATACAGGGTACGCGCTGCGGCTTTCAGCCGCTTTTGCGGCAGACTTCTCAGGAAGTTTGGAGCAGCTATGGCTGACAAAATTCCAATCAAAGCGATGACGACCATCAGCTCAACGAAGGAGAAGCCTGCTTCGTCTTTTTTTAGCAAAGAACGCATCTTACAGATTTAGTCCCAAGAGCTGCTGCCACCACGCTGCCACTTTATTTTAACAGCGCCAAAATGTGTCACACCGACAGCATAACATGCGTTCACATCATCGCTGCCGAGATAAACAATAATTTCATCAGCATATTCGCTGTCTTCGTACAGATATGCCATGCCTGTCTGCGAGAAAACGAGACTTCCATCCTCGGTCACTCCAGAAGACGGAACGGCATTGCCGTTCCAGTCTGTCGATGCATTGCATCCGTAGCGAACATCGCCGTACTCATATAAATTTCTTCTGAATTCACCAATAGTAAAATTTGTGCTGTCATCAATATCAAAATAATAAAAATCTCCATCAGTGCTTGTGTCGAACCGGACAGAAATTTTTTTGTTCTCCTTAACCGCCTGCAATCTTGCGCGCTGCATGTCGGCATACAGATTCCGCGCTGCATTTTTCAACCGCTTTTCCGGCAGATTGCCCAGCAGACTGGGCAAAGCGATGGCGGACAGTACTCCAATCAGGGCGATAACCACCATCAACTCCATAAAAGAGAAGCCCGCTTTGTCCTTCGCGTATCGTTTGATTCTTTCCGTCATGGCATCACACGTTGTTCAGGCTTGCGGTTGAAGTACCCCTTTTTGTTTATGCAAATTCTGTTCCCGCTTCAGCGGTATCTGCGCAGACACGTAACTTGTTGCAATACAACAGTAAATAATTCACCTGCTTAATTCCTCTCGTTTGCTTCAGCTACTCAGTGTGAAAATAAATTATATTGTTGCTGCTGATTGTAAAAATATTTTACAATTCGATATTCGCATCATCATGCAGCTTCAGTTTACCCAAAAGCGAAGGGTAGCTGATCTCCAGCAACTCGGCGGCCTGGCTTTTGTTGCCACCGGTGGCAACCATTGCTCGTTCAATCAGCCATTGGTCCACAATCTGTCGCCCTTTTTTAATCGATGAGGTACTCAACAGCAAGTCAAGGGGATGACCGTTCCTGCGTTCCGCCAGCATTTTCGGTAAGTTATCCGGTTGAATTAGCCTGTCCTCAGCCAGTAGCACAGCCCGTTCCAGCACATTTTCAAGTTCACGAACATTACCCGGCCAAGAATGAGTAAGCAACATCTGCAAAGCAGCCGGAGCCGCACCTTCAATCTCAGGCCGGTTCATGCTAATCGCAAATTTTTCAATAAAATGGTCACAGAGCGGTGGGATGTCGGCGATGCGCTCCCGAAGCGGTGGCAGATGAATATTGACCACATTCAGTCGATAAAAAAGGTCTTCCCTAAAGCGGCCTTGCCGAACTTCTTCGGTCAAGTCGCGAGCTGTAGCGGCGATGATTCGTACATCAACCTTTCGGCTGACTGTTGCACCAACGCGCCGAATATCTTGCTCTTGCAAAACCCGGAGCAGCTTGACCTGCATAGATAACGGCAGCTCGCCAATCTCATCCAAAAACAGAGTGCCGCTGTTGGCTTCCTCGAACAGACCTTTCCGATCTCTATCCGCGCCAGTGAAAGCACCCCGGACATGGCCAAAAAACTCGCTCTCCAGCAGATTTTCAGGAATACCGCCGCAGTTGACCGCCAAAAAAGGATTGGTAGCTCTGCCGCTTTTTTCGTGAATGCCACGCGCGACCAGCTCTTTGCCGGTGCCGGATTCGCCGGTAATCAGCACGGTGGTGCTGTGCTTGGCCACTTTGTCGGCAAGCTGGAAAATCGCCTGCATAGCCTTACTGCTGCCGATCATTCCGCCCAGCCCAGCACCTTTTTCCAGCCCAGCTATCTTTTTTTTCAGGAAAATATTTTCCCGGCGCAAACGCTCACGCTCCTCAGCTTTTTTCAACACCAACACTACTTCATCGGTCTTGAAAGGCTTGGAAATGAAATCATAAGCTCCCTGCTTCATGGCCTCAATTGCAGTGTCAACCGTGCCAAAAGCCGACATCATAATGATCACTGCCGAATGCTTGACTTCGACTGCGGCCTTGAGAAAGGAGATTCCATCCATTTCAGGCATTCTGATGTCACAAAGGACAAAATTAATAATCTTTGTTTGCAGCAATTCAAGCCCAGCCCGACCATGCGCAGCTGTTTCTACAGCATAACCTTCGCCTCTAAGCAAAGCAGAGAGCATGTGCCGCATGTTTTCTTCGTCGTCAATCACCAGTACCTTTGCTGTCTCAGTCATTATTCCTTCCTTC
>JAGIXO010000176.1 GCA_026122915.1 Candidatus Electronema nielsenii
ACTACGGTTAGCACCGGCCAAACTCATCCGTTACCCGCATCTTGACTACGAGCGGTTAGAAAAGCTACTGCAACAGCACTGCGGTCAGTCCGGCGCGGTGTTCATCGTCACCGAATCTATCTTTTCAATGGACGGCGACTGCGCTGATCTGCGGGCATTAGCGGCTCTACGGGACAAATACGGGGCAGTACTCTATGTCGATGAAGCTCATGCGGTCGGTGTACGCGGAGTACGCGGATTAGGATTAGCGGAAGAGCAGGGCGTGCTCGATCAGATCGATTTACTGATCGGCACTTTTGGCAAGGCTTGGGCCGGACAGGGTGCGTTCATCGTTGGTAGCCGTCTTCTGCGCGATTTCTTAGTCAATACAGCCCGTACCTTGATATTCACTACCGCGTTACCGCCGGTCAGCATCCATTGGCTCAACGTTGTCCTGCCCAAGATTATCGCCATGACCACTGAACGCCTCCGTCTGACCGAATTAGCCGATCAACTGCGCACCCGATTGCAGCAGCTGGGGCTTGCCACTGGTGGTGCAAGCCAGATTGTGCCGGTGCTGATCGGCGATTCGGCACGGGCAGTAGAAGTTGCCGCCCGCCTGCGTAGTCACGGTTTCTGGGTGAACGCAGTCAGGCCGCCGACTGTCCCCCCAAACACGGCCCGACTCCGCCTTTCCCTCAGTGCAGCCATGAGTGGGGAGCAGCTGATCGCTTTACCAGAACTGATTGCCGAGGCGATGCAGTCATGAAAAGCTGCTGGCTCCAGCGCAAGCGCAGCAACGACTGCCTGCTGTTCCTGAGCGGCTGGGGTATGGGGCCGGAGCCATTCTCAGAGGTAGATTTCGGCTTGGCCGATGTGCTGATGGTCTTTGATTACCGCAGCATGGACAGCAGCGAACTCTTCAAACTCATGCCTGCGGGCAATTTACACCTGCTGGCTTGGTCGATGGGAGTCTGGGCAGCGTCTTGGCTCTCGCAGCATGATCCCCGCTTTGCTGCTCTGCGTTTTAACTCATCAACGGCCATCGGCGGCACACTCAGTCCCATTGACAACCGTTGTGGCATTCCCGTGCAAGACTTTGAAGAGATGCTGGGCAGCTTCTCCCCAGCAAAGCAAGAGTCTTTTTACCGCTCGATGTTCGACTGCGATGAAGAGGCGGAACGCTTTTTGCTCTGCAAGCCCTGCCGTTCGGTGGAACTGCTCTGGGATGAGCTGGAAAATCTCTATAAACTCTGCCGCAGCCGCGGCTCGGCTCGGCTGCCAGACATCTACAACCGCCGAATCATCACTACCCGCGACCGCATCTTTCCGGCCCGCAATCAAGTGCGTGCGTGGGGCAAGGAAAACTGCGTCTCAGGAGCGCTGCCCCATTTTCCATTCTATAGCCAAGAGCGTAGTATCATCATCCCAACTCAGGAGGTGTAATCATGTACAATTGGTATGTTGCTGTCAATGGACAAACTGTAGGGCCGTTTTCTCAAGATCAGCTGCTCGCCGGACTGCGTTCAGGGCAGTACAACAGCGCAACAATGGTCTGGCGCGAAGGCTTTTCCGACTGGCTACCGATTGCTCAGGTCGCTGAACTGGCGAATCCGAGCGCAGCAGCTAGGCAGCAAGCTCCCCCGCCTATGGTGAGCCGTCATCATGCCCATGAGATTGATTATGAGATATTCGGACATGAAATGCAGTTTGTTGAGGTTGAGTTGGACCCGCAGGAAAGTGTAATCGCTGAAGCAGGCAGTATGATGTACATGAGCGACGGCATCCGCATGGATACTATCTTCGGAGACGGCTCTGCTTCCTCACAGTCTGGCGGCTTCTTTGATAAAATGCTCGGTGCAGGCAAGCGACTGATCACCGGCGAGAGTTTGTTCATCACCGTGTTCACCTTTATCGGTCAAGGCAAGGGGAAGGCAGCCTTTGCTGCGCCGTATCCAGGCAAGATTATTCCGCTTGATCTGAGCAAATACGGCGGACGGATCATCTGTCAGAAAGATGCCTTCCTCTGCGCAGCCAAAGGAGTTGCTGTAGGCGTGGCGTTCCAGAAGAAGATCGGTGTGGCTCTCTTCGGTGGCGAAGGCTTCATCATGCAGCAATTAGACGGCGACGGCCTTTGCTTTGTCCATGCGGGCGGTACCATTGTTGAACGTGAACTGGCAGTAGGTCAGACCTTGCGGGTTGACACGGGCTGTCTCGTTGCCCTGACGCAGACGGTGAAGTATGACATTGAGTATGTGGGCAACGTTAAATCAGCGGTCTTTGGTGGTGAAGGCTTCTTCTTTGCGACGCTGCGTGGGCCGGGACACGTTTGGCTGCAATCACTGCCTTTCTCACGTCTTGCTGGAAGAATTTGGGCGGCTGCGCCACAGACCGGAGGCAAGGGCGTGGATCAAGGTTCGGTTATCGGTGGGCTTGCTAATCTATTTGAGAAGTAAGAAGAGACCTCCTGCATAACCCTGACCCTACTCCCTTCGCCTCACTGCTCAATGAGC
>JAGIXO010000177.1 GCA_026122915.1 Candidatus Electronema nielsenii
GCACCTTGGCTTTTTCACTCTACGGGCCAGACAATCTGCGAGAAATAGACGAGCTAACCGGCATTGGCTTGGAGTATCTTAGTCTGCCGGAAATTGAAACTATTGTCCGTAGGCATTTCAAGTTGCTCCACAGCAGCAGTCAGCAGGAAATCCTCCGCTTCACCAGCCCGCAGGAAGTCCTTTACCATCTGCGTCAAACCGGAGTCAACGCCATCAACCGCAGCCCGTGGAGTCGTACTCGGCTCCAGCATTTCTCTGCCGAATACCGCCAACGGTTCAGCACAGCCAGCGGGGTCAGTCTAACCTATCAGCCTCTATATTTCGTCGCTCGTAGTACGCACGCATCATAAATCCAGCCCAGTCAGGTCTTCATTGAACAGCTCGCAGCCATCTTCGCGTACTACAGCCATGTTTTCCAAGCGAATACCACCCCAGCCGGGGAAATAGATGCCAGGCTCAATAGTGACAATCATTCCAGCTCGTAGCTGTTTTCTGTTCCGGGAGCTAAGGCGCGGCGACTCATGGACAGCAAGACCGACTCCGTGGCCTAAGCCGTGACCAAAGCAGCTGCCGTAGCCTGCATCAGCGATAATCTGCCGAGCTGCCAAATCTACCTCGCGGCACACTACACCAGCACGAAGAGCCTTGGTTGCGGCTAACTGCGCTTGGCGCACTATCCGCAGGCGATCAAGAAAAAGGTTATCCGGCTTCCCGACCGTAAAAGTACGGGTCATGTCAGAACAGTAGCCTTCCAGCACTAAGCCCATGTCGATCAAGACAATTTCACCCTCTTTCAGCACTCGGTCTGAGGGTACAGCGTGCGGCTTGGCTGCGTTGGAACCAAAGGCAACAATAGTTTCAAAACTGGGGCGTTCTGCACCCATTTCTCGCATCATGCGTTCTATGGTTAGGGCAATTTCAATCTCGGTCATGCCCGGAGCCACCATGCTATGAACCTGCTGAAAAACTCGCTCATTCAACAGGACAGCTTTCTTTAATCGACCGATTTCTTCCTCGCTCTTGATCAGCCGCATTCGCTCAACCAAGTCAGTAACAGGCACCAGCTCAACATCGTTGCCCAAGACTTTTTCCATTCTGCCAACAGCGGCATGAAGAAAATAATGACTCTCAAAGGCCAACCGTCGCGCACCCAGCCCAGCCAGCAGCGTTTTCAGCAGAACGAACAGCCCCTTTTTGTACAGCTCAACGGTGAAGCCCTGCGTCTCCTCTTTGGCCTGTAGCTCAAAGCGAGAATCGGTTAGCAGCCACGGTCTGCCTTTTTTTGGAATCAGCAGCACCCCAGAGCTTTCCTGAATACCGTGGTCAGTGCTGGTATAAGCACTCAGATAACGCCGATTGGCTGGCTCAGTAACCAGAAAGGCATCAAGATTGCGGCCACGGAGAGCTGCTTGTAATTTGTCAATACGTTGCTGAATCATATCGCTCAATAAGTTTTCTTCTTTTGAAGAAAAAAAGCAAAGCAGCCCTTATCGTCCGCATTGCTTTATAGGTTTACTTAGGACAAACTGACTTGTAGAATTCGTACTCTCCCTTCTCGCTGATTTTAACAATCACAGCGCATTTGGTCGGGTCGCCAGTGCCAGAGAAGGTCATCTTACCGGTAATGCCGTCAAAGTTTTTCACCTTGGCTAACGCATCACGCACCGCTGTCCGATCTTTCTTGATATCACCGCTGAGGCTACCTGAAGATTCAATGGCGGTCTGCGCCAGTCGCAGCGCATCCCACGTCAGTGCGGCCACGTCATCTGGCACATAGCCGTTTTTGGTCTTGTAGCGGTCGATAAACGCCTTAGTTGCACCTTGCGCCCCAGCCGCAGCGTAATGGGTACTGAAGAATTGACCATAACAGACTTCGCCGCAGAGCTGCACGGTCTCAGCAGAACCCCAGCTGTCGCTGCCAATCACCGGACTTTTCCAGCCGAGTGCCTTGGCCTGCTGTACGATCAAAGCCACTTCGTTGTAATATTGCGGCGTGAACAGCACTTCTGCGCCGGAGCGGATAATTTTGGTCAGCTGAGAGCTGAAATCGGTGTCCTTGGTGGTAAAGCTCTCATAAGCGACCACGGAACCAGCACCGTGCTTTTCTTCCCAGGCTTTCTTGAAGAATTCCGCCAAGCCTTTAGGATAATCGCTGGCCACGTCGTACAGCACTGCCGCTTTGGTGAACTTAAACTCGTCACTGATGAAATTGGCCAGCACTGGCCCTTGAAAGGGGTCGAGGAAACAGGCGCGGAAAACATAGGGCCGATTCGCGGTGGTGTCGGGGTTAGTTGACCACGGGCTGATCATCGGGGTCTGCTTGTCGTTAGCCACCGAACCCGCCGGAATAGCCTCTTTGGAAGCCTGTGGCCCGATGATGACTAACACCTCATCCTGAGTGATCATCTTTGTGCTGGCCTTAACCGCCGATTCGGCTTTGGATTCGCTGTCTTCAATCACTAACTCAACCGGGTATTTCACC
>JAGIXO010000178.1 GCA_026122915.1 Candidatus Electronema nielsenii
GTTTGGGGTAATCAGCAGGGCTAATGCTTCAGCCGTTCTCGTATTTGCCGGAAGAACAGTTCTGTGCGTAAGAAAGGTCGCCAGCGTAAGGCGAAGGAGGAGCGTTCCCACAGTCGTTGCGGATCAGGGCGCACCTTGCTCTGATGCTGGCCGTGAAAGTCGTCTAAGTGCTGCTGATGGCGGATTTCCTCAATCTCGATCGCCTTGGGGAAGGCAAGGCGGGTCAGCAAGAGGTAGTTCAGCCAAGGCCGGAGTTCAGCAAAGGTATAGCCAAGCAAGGCGGCAGCGGTGCCATACTGCTTTGCCCCGGCGAGAATACCTTCTTGCAAGGGCCGAAAATGCTCGCTGTGCGACTGTTCGGCGTACGCGGCTGCGTCGTCATTGCGCCGAAAAACCAGCTCATAGCCAGCGGCGTTCTCAGCCAAGCGATAGGCATTGAGGGTGGGATGCGGGGCGCGGCATATCTCCTCAAACAGATCAAGGTTGGTGAGCATGGCCGAAGCAGCGAGGTCGAAGCGGTCGCGGTCATAAAGCACACCCTTGACTTGGTTGCGTGGGGTCTCTGGATACGCAATACCTCGGCTGGCTCCAAAGAGTAAGCCGTAGCAGCGCGGTGCATCGGGGCGGTGCGCCACAGCCCGGTGAAGGAAGCGTTGAATCGTGCCTAACCAACCGATGTCAACCAAGGCGACATCAGGTTGCTCGAAAAAGCCTTGCTCCTCCAGATACAACTGTAAGGCAGTGTTGGCCGCCCGCGTTTGTCGCCGCACCTCCTCCTGCAAGCCCTCCTCCTCTTCCAGCATTTCGTTGAGGCGAATGCGATTCTCTGGGATGAAGCCCTCGTGCGCTGGTGAAAGCACGGTTTCGACAGTGAGCTGATGCTGGGCGAGATAGGGGAGAAAGGGTTCCGCCTGCAAGCCAAAGACCCGGCACACATCGCGGAAGTCACGGTTGCCCGCAGGGAGGAAGACGATATCCGCGTGTTCCCGATCCAGGCCAGCATAGGCACAGCTGGCAGGAGCTAAGGCCATCCGGCTGACGTAGAGGTAGGACACGGTTGGCAGCTCGGCTCCGGCATACAGGCGTGGGGCGATCTCATGCCAGAGTTGCTCAAAGAGCCAGCCTTCACGGGAGAAGAAGAAGATGCGCTTGATACCCGAACGCAGACAGTGCTCGGCCACCCCTTGGATAAAGGCAGAGAAGAGCGGCGCAAAGACGTTGAAGCCTTTGACGTACAGCGGGTGGCGGGGGATGTTCTCCGCCTCAAGCGGCAGCATGATCTGCTGCAAGGCACGGCCTCGGTAAAAGTGCTGGTCAAGGGAGTAATTGCAGTAACGCTTGAGCAGTGACTTGCGGAACTTCTCTTTGCCATCACGGAGGACAAGTGCTTGGATGCCATGCTCGGTCGGGCGGAGACCATCAGAGATGGGGTTGTCACCGATGTGCAGCCAGCGGTCGTAGTCCAAGCCGAATCGCTCCTTGAGCAGCGGGTAGGCGAGACCAGATGCCTTGGCAAGGAAGCTGTCTGCCGAAGAAACGACTGCATCGACCTGATCTAAGAAGCCCGCATGTTCTACCAAACGCTCAAGGTGGCTGGCTGGCAAGTAGATGTCAGAGACAATCAGCACCCGCTTGCCTTGGGCCTTCAGCTCTCGGAGCCACGCCACCAACTCGGTGCGCGGAACGAGGACGGCATTCTCAAGGGACAGCTCGTAGTCCGTGATTTCCGCCAGCAGTGCCTCGTGGTCAGCGGCCTCGCCAAACACGGTTTTGACCACCCGGCCCATGTAGTCGGGATAGCGGGCCTCTTGATCGGCAAAGCGGAGGCCAGTCGCTGCTCGCTGCTCCTTCTCAAAGGTGCTGCGCAGCTTGAGGATATAGGGCCAGCTCTTGGTGATGCCCATGCTTGCGGCCCGGTTGCAGATGTAGCGAGCAACCGCTGGTTTGACCATGTCTGGGTCGTGGATACGCCGGATAAGGAGGGTGTCGAAGAGGTCAAAGGAAACGGTGTCGATGCTGGCGGCTAAGGCACGGCCTGCACGGACTAAGGTACTGAGGGAATAGAACTGCCTGCTCTTCATGGTCGTGGAATGCGGAATTATAAATCAAGGACACTTGAACACTCAGTCGCCGCCACTATATATGCCGGTGAAAAAACTGTACAGCAGATTCTACCAGTACCAATGCCTATCATGACCGCAAACGCCAAGCGCAGCAGTCGGGCAAAAGTGGCCCGTGAAATCGCCGATAAAGGATATAATTCCGTCAAGGAGACGTAGTATTGTGGGATCAAGCTCCATATCTTTGCTGTCCGAAGAAATGGGAAGCTTCCTCTGCCTGATTATATCGGAATCACACCAGCAAGCACAGCAGACATCAATGTCCTGAAAGATATTGCGGACGATTTGCACGACACCTCTGTCTATGCGG
>JAGIXO010000179.1 GCA_026122915.1 Candidatus Electronema nielsenii
TATTAGTATGATATTTCTTTTTGCCGCTGTACTGATGCCGCTATTTTTTTTGAGGGCGTTCAACCGACTGCTCAGTCGCATCAAGAGTAATTTCTAATGCCATGCTACCGGAATGAAGTTCCTTCTATGCGCCGTCTTGCCTGTCAAGAGGAAAGACCTCCTGACAGGCAAGACGGCGTCCGACTACCAAAGATTGTCTGAAAAAAAGGGCCACAGCGGACTGTGACCCTTGCCAGCTTCCTGTATCGTTGGCAGAACTTACCGTAGGCTTGCCTCGGCAGATGGCTTGCTTTCGTTAGGCGGGCTGCTCTGGTCAAAGCTGCTGACCGAGTAGAAGACCTTGCTGCCTTTCGGCGGCGGGTTCTTGTCCTCGTACAGGTTGTACGGCTGCTTAATCTCGCCAAGTAGCTCCGGCTTGCCATCACCAATGCGGCGATATACCTTATGCCCGGCCAAGTCCTTGCCTGCGTCCCAGAATATCTTGACTGAGGAAGCAGTGCGGGCAGCAGTGACATTGCTCGGCGGCTCCGGCGGAGTCCGGTCAAGGACAGCAGCAGGGCTGACTGCCGCGACTTTCTTCGGCGCAGCTGTTGGCTTCTCCCAAACAAAGGAGATCAGGTTAGAGTCGTCAGACTCAGAGAGCCAGCCGCTCTTGCTCCGCAGCTTAAAAAAATACTTGCGGCCTGCTTGCATCGGAGCGTCTTCCCAGCTCCCCTGCCTGCTGCCTTTGTCCGGCAGACTACCGCCCGCCACGGTGACTGGCGTGGTAAAAGGAATCGGACAGGTCTCGCAGTAGTCCTCTACAGGCACCTCGGCCCGGTAGAGCTGGAAGCTGTCCAGCTCGGTGATCTTCTCACCGGAAGCCGTGCGGTTGGGCCATGTCCAGTGAAGCACTGCCCCGTTGCTGGTCAGCTCGTAGCTGAGATCGGTCACAGGCCGGGGAATCATGGCCGAAGGAGCCACCGGCAGGGTCTTATAGCCGCAGCCAGTCAAGCCACTGGTCAGGAGGAGCAGCGCAGCCGCAAGGCCGCGAAAAACAGTCGGTGCAATCTTCATCATGCTATCCCCAGTTGTTGTTCCGCACGCGCAAGAGCCTCTGCTACTCTGGCCCCGGCGGTGCCGCCAGCAGAGACCCGGCTGTTGACCGAGCCTTCCACAGAAAGGACTGCAAACACATCGTTTTCGATCAGCTCAGAGAACTGGCGCATTTCAGCCAGACTCAGCTCGGTCAGTTCTGCATCACGCTGCTGGCAGAAGACAACAATTTCTCCTACCACCCGGTGCGCCTGACGGAAGGGTAAGTTCTTTTTCACCAAGTAATCAGCCAGATCAGTGGCGGTCATGAAGCCGCCGTGCGTGGCCTCCCGCATCCTTCCGCCGTTGAAGCTGCTGTTGGCCAGCAACTCGGCAGTGATGCTCAGGCTGGCCTTGACCGTGTCGAGCGCGTCAAAAAGCTGCTCCTTGTCCTCCTGCATGTCCCGGTTGTAGGTCATGGGCAGGCCCTTCATGGTCATCAGCAAGGAGACCAGCGCGCCTGCCACACGACCGCTCTTGCCCCGGATCAGCTCCGGGATGTCCGGGTTCTTCTTCTGCGGCATGATAGAGGAGCCGGTGCAGTACTGGTCGCCGATTTTGATGAAGCCGAATTCCTTCGAGGCCCAGAGGACGAATTCTTCCGCCATGCGGCTGAGATGGAGCTGAATCACGCTCAAATCGAAGAGGAACTCTAAGGCGAAATCGCGGTCAGCGGTGGTGTCCATCGAGTTGGCGGTAATTGCCGGAAAGCCTAGCTCCTTGGCCACGAATTCCCGGTCGATCGGCAGGCCAGTGCCCGCCAAAGCCGCCGCACCGAGCGGTAGCACGTTCAGCCGCTTCAGGCAGTCAGCCAGCCGCTCTCGGTCTCTGCCGAACATCTCCACATAGGCCAGCAGATGATGTGCCAGCAGCACCGGCTGCGCCCGCTGCATGTGGGTGTAGCCGGGCATGATCACGCCAAGATTGGCGCGGGCTTGGCGGGCAAAGCCGCGCTGCACATCAGCCAGCAGCCTGTCCAATTCCGCCGCCTCGTCGCGCAGGTAAAGGCGAATATCAAGGGCCACCTGATCGTTGCGGCTGCGGGCGGTGTGCAGCTTCTCGCCTGCCGCGCCGATCTTGTCGGTCAAAGCCTTTTCGATATTCATGTGAATATCTTCCAACTCCACCCGAAACTGAAAGCAGCCTTCGCGGATTTCCTGCTCAATCTCCGTCAATCCTGAGATGATCGCATCCCGCTCCTCGCCGCTGATCAGGCCCTGCTTGGCCAGCATTTTTGCATGAGCCTTGGAACCCATGATGTCATGCCGGTACAGCCGCCAGTCATAGCTGATGGACTCGGTGAAGCTCTCCACTGAGGCGGCGGTCTGCTCGGCGAAACGTACCGCCCCAGAG
>JAGIXO010000018.1 GCA_026122915.1 Candidatus Electronema nielsenii
GGGCAAACTGGCAAGACGGTCAGCCCCAAGCTCTACATCGCCTGCGGCATTTCCGGCGCGGTGCAGCACACGGTCGGGATGCAGTCCGCCGAAACCATCGTCGCCATCAACCGGGATGAAAAGGCCCCGATCTTCGACCTCGCCACCTACGGCTTGGTCGGCGATCTTTTTGAAATCCTTCCCCTGCTGACGCAGAAAATCAGGGAGCAGCGCAGGCTATGACACTTGCAGGAAAAACAGCGTTAGTCACCGGCGGTAGCCGGGGCATAGGCCGGGCGATTTGTCTGCGTTTGGCCGCTCAGGGCGCGAATGTCGGCATCAACTACGTCAGCCGGGCCTCCGCCGCCGAAGAGGTGTTGGCGGAAATCACCGCTGCGGGCGGCAAGGGCTTTGTCATCGGCTTTGACGTGACCGACAGCGCGGCAGTGCAGAATGCGGTGAAAACAATTTCCGCAGACCACGGCGGAGTTGATATACTGATCAACAACGCAGGCATCACCCGCGACGGCCTGATGGCCCGGATGAAGGACGAGGACTGGGACGCGGTGCTGAACACCAATCTCAAGGGTGCGTTTGTCTGCTCGAAAGAGGCGATGCGCGGCATGATGAAAAAACGCTGGGGCCGGATCATCAATATCAGTTCGGTGATCGGCTGCGTCGGCAACGCGGGCCAAGTGAACTACGCGGCAGCCAAGGCCGGGCTGATTGGCCTGACCAAATCCATGGCTAAAGAGCTGGCCTCGCGTAAAATTACAGTCAACTGCGTTGCGCCGGGGTATATTGTCACGGACATGACCACCGAGCTGCCGGAAGAGATCAAGGAGAGCATCCTTGCCAACATTCCGCTCGGCAGCATCGGCAAACCGGAAGACGTGGCCGCTGCCGTCGGCTTTCTTGCTGCCGAGGAAAGCGGCTATGTCACCGGCCAGACGCTGCATGTCAACGGCGGCATGTACATGGGCAATTAAGAATCACCGTTCGGAACGGCGGATTTCCGTCCGCAATTTTTGCATATCTAAAAAAGAACTATCAGGAGAACGAGCATGGCAGTTGCAGAGAAGATGATCGACATCATTGTGGAGCAGCTCAGTGTGGATAAAGAAAAAGTTGTTCCCAACGCCTCCTTTGTGGATGATCTGGGTGCGGATTCTTTGGATCAGGTTGAGCTGATCATGGCAATGGAAGAGGCTTTTGATATCGAAATCCCAGATGAGGATGCTGAAAAAATCAAAACCGTCCAGAGTGCCATCGATTATGTGGAGAAGCTCCAGTAGTAAGCAAGCACGCATCAGCAGGAGATATATCCTGCTGATGCCCGCCCTTCACTTCAGCACAGGATTAGTGACGTGAAACAGCGACGGGTTGTTGTGACAGGAATTGGTCTGGTGACTCCACTGGGCACCGGCACCGACAAGACGTGGGAAGGACTGATAAACGGGCGCAGCGGTATCGGGCCGATCACCCGTTTTGATGCCTCGGCTCATGCTGCGCAGATTGCTGCTGAGGTCAAAGATTTCACCCCGGAACGCTGGTTTGAGCCGAAGCAGGTCAAGAATCTTGACCTCTTTGTCCAATACGGCGTGGCGGCAGCGGCAATGGCTTTAGAAGACAGCGGGTTAGAGATCAGCGAAGCCTTGGCCGAGCGAGTTGGTGTGATCACTGGTTGCGGCATGGGCAGCCTGCCAACCATTGAGGAATACCACTCAGTGCTGCTGACAAAGGGGCCGCGCCGAATCACTCCTTTTTTCATTCCTCGTGTGATTCCCAACATGGCTTCAGGCCATATCTCCATGCGGATTGGAGCCAAAGGGCCAAATCTCGTCTTATCGACCGCCTGCGCAGCTGGCACTCATGCGGTAGGCGAAGCCTATCGGCATATTCTTTTTGGCGACTGCGACGCGGCCATCACCGGCGGTGCAGAATCGGTCATTTGTCCGATCGCGGTGGGTGGTTTCGCAGCGATGAAAGCCTTGTCCACCCGCAACGATGCTCCTGAACATGCCTCGCGGCCTTTTGACCGAGACCGAGACGGCTTTGTCATGGCGGAAGGCGCGGGCATGATCTTGATTGAGGAGCTGGAGTCGGCGCGGGCGCGGGGCGCGAAGATTTATGCGGAATTAGTCGGCTACGGTCTGAGCAGCGATGCCTTTCACATCGCCGCGCCGCCTGACGACGGCGAGGGCGCGGCCCGCTGCATGAAAATGGCTCTGCGCAGCACGGGCATGACCCCGGAGGACATTGACTACATCAACGCCCACGGCACTTCCACTCCGCTCAACGACAGCTGCGAGACAGCGGCGATCAAGACCGTTTTCGGCGACCACGCCTACAAACTGGCGGTCAGCTCGACCAAGTCCATGACCGGCCACATGCTCGGCGGCGCAGGCGGCATTGAGGCAGCTTTCACCGCGCTCACGTTGCATCATCAGTGCATTCCGCCGACCACGAATTACGAGAATCCTGACCCGGCCTGCGATTTGGACTATGTGCCGAACACGGCCCGCGAGATGAATATCCGGGCGGCGATGTCCAATTCCTTCGGCTTTGGCGGCACCAACGGGGTCATCATCATGAAGCGGTTTGAGGGCTGAGATCGTGAAAATTGCAGTCGGCAGCGACCACGGCGGCTTTGAGCTGAAGCAGCAGATGGTGGAATTTCTGAGCAAGGCCGGGCATGAGGTCGAGTCTGTGGGTTGCTTTGATCTGGCCTCGGTGGATTATCCCGATTTCGCCGAAAAGGTCTGCGCTTTGGTGAAGTCAGGGGCCTGCGAGCGGGGCATCCTCCTCTGCGGCACTGGTATAGGCATGTCCATCGCCGCCAACCGGCATTGGGAGATTCGAGCTGCACTTTGCCACGAAGCCTTCACCGCCCGCATGAGCCGCGAGCACAACAACGCCAACGTCCTCTGCCTCGGCGCACGAGTGATCGGCTCGGAGCTGGCCTTGGAGATCGTGCGGGAGTGGGTGGCGGCGGAGTTCGCGGGCGGCAGGCACCAGCGGCGGCTGGACATGCTCTGAGTTGATCATGAAAATTCCGCATCCTGTGCAGTATCAGGGCAGCAAAAGGAACCTTGCGCCGCTGATCTTGCAGCATTTCCCGGCACAAATTGAACGGCTGATTGAGCCGTTCGCCGGAACAGGGGCGGTGAGCGTCGCCTGCGCCGCTGCGGGCAGGGCGGAACGATATTGGCTGAATGACTGCAACAAGCCTCTGGCCGAACTTTTGCAGCTGATCATCAATCAGCCGAATGCGCTGGCTGATTTTTACAAAACATTATGGCATGAACAGCTTGCAGACAGTGAAGGACATTATTACACTGTGCGGGAAAAATTCAATCAGACCGGCAGCCCGCAGCTTTTTCTCTATCTGCTTTCCCGATGCGTGAAAGGCGCGGTGCGCTACAACAGCGAAGGCGAATTCAATCAAAGCCCTGACAAACGGCGGAACGGCGCAAAACCGGAGACAATGCGGAAAAATATCTGCGGCGTTTCCGCGCTGCTCAACGGCAGGACAGCAGTTTCTTGGCTGCATTATCAGGAGATGCTGGCTGATATAAACGAAACGGATTTAGTTTATATGGATCCGCCTTATCAGGGAGTCTGCGGCGAGCGGGACAGCAGATATTGTTCGGGCATAAACCACGACGAGTTTGTTGATTTTCTGCATGAGCTGAATAAAAAAGAAGTGTCGTATCTCATCAGCTATGATGGCCGCTGCGGCAGCAGGACATACGGAAAAGAGCTGCCGGACAGCTTACGGCTGAAAAAAATGGAAATAGAAGCGGGCAGATCATCTCAAGCCACTTTGCTGGGCAAAAAAGAGCTGACCTGTGAATCGCTCTACCTTTCAGAGACGCTGTTGCAAATAAAGGATGCGGAGCAGCCGCAGAAATGCAAGAGACCGCATTGGGGGCAGCTGCCGCTCTTTGAGCAGAAAAAAGCGCATGTCCGGCTGTGATGAAAGAATTCTGACGTTATGCCGGAACGTCACTGCCAAACGCCCGCGCACAGTCATTGATCATATCATTCAGCATGGCTTTGTCACCACAGAAGAGCTGAAAGAGCAGCACGGCTACAATCATCCGCCAAGAGCGGTGCGCGATGTGCGCGAGCATGGCATTCCGCTGGAAACTTTTCGGGTGACTGGCTCTGACGGCAGAAAAATCGCCGCTTACCGCTTCGGCAGCTTTGAGCAGGCGGCAGCGGGAAAATTTTCCGGCAGAACAGTTTTGTCGAAAAAGCTGAAAGAGGGCCTGCTTGAAAAACATGGCTGCCGCTGCTGCATCTACCGGGAAGAGCTGGCAGCCAGCGAGCTTCAGATTGATCATCGGGTTCCGTTTGCAATTCGAGGCGACAGGGCTTCTGGCAATTTGAACTTGGATGATTTCATGCTGCTCTCCGCCTCGGCAAACCGGGCGAAGTCATGGTGCTGCGAGCATTGCAAAAACTGGCTTCATCTGAAAAATGGAGAAATTTGCGCCGAATGCTACTGGGCATATCCTGAGCGGTATTCGCACATTGCTATGCAGCAGCAGCGGCGGATTGATCTGCTTTGGCAGGATGAGGAAATCAGTCAGTATGAAGCCTTGAAAGAGCGGGCAGCGGATCAGAATCAAGAAATGCCCGCCTTTATCAAAGAGATCATCAGCAGGGAATTGAAGAAATTGCAAACAGATACTTCCGGCAGCCACTGAAGGGTGCGCTGCCTCTTTTTTATTCATGAAGATCAATCTCTTTTTATAGAACAATCAAGACAAGGTAATATTATGACAACGTTGAAAGAAATCGACCCATATATCCACCGCTGCATCCAGTACGAGTTGGGGCGGCAGGCAAACCAGCTTGAGCTGATCGCTTCGGAAAACATCGTCTCTCAGGCGGTGCTTGAGGCGCAAGGCTCTATTTTTACCAATAAATACGCAGAAGGCTATCCCGGTAAGCGTTACTACGGTGGCTGTGATTACGCCGACGCGGTGGAATCGCTGGCGTGCAGTCGGGCGATGGAAATCTTCGGAGCTGAATACGCCAACGTGCAACCGCATTCGGGTAGCCAAGCCAACATGGCGGTTTATTTTTCCTGCCTCAATCCCGGCGACAAGGTCTTGGGTATGGACTTGGCGCACGGTGGCCATCTCACGCACGGCGCGGCGGTCTCCTTTTCCGGTAAGCTGTTCAATTTCATGTCCTATGGGGTGAAACGCGACACCGAGACCATCGACATGGTCGAGGTAGAACGGATCGCCTTTGAAAACCGGCCCAAGCTGATCGTGGCCGGAGCCAGTGCTTATCCGCGTATCATTGATTTCGAGGGCTTCCGCCATATTGCTGATCAAATCGGTGCGCTGTTCATGGTCGATATGGCTCATATCGCTGGGCTGGTCGCTGCTGGCGTGCATCCTTCGCCCGTGCCTTACGCCGATTTTGTCACCACCACCACCCACAAAACCCTGCGCGGGCCGCGCGGCGGGCTGATTTTGGCCAAGAAAAAATATGCCAAGGCTTTAGATTCTAACATTTTCCCCGGCATTCAGGGTGGGCCGTTAGTACATGTGATCGCGGCTAAGGCGGTCAGCTTCAAGGAGGCGATGACTGAAGAATACCGGCAGTACCAGCGTCAGGTTGTGATCAACGCTCAGACGCTGGCCGCACAGCTGAAGCTGCACGGTTTCCGCATCGTTTCCGGCGGCACAGACAATCACCTCATGCTGATTGATCTCAGTAGCAAGGGGTTGACCGGTAAAGAGGCCGAGCATTTGCTGGAGGAAGCCGGTCTCACGGTCAACAAGAATGCCATTCCTTTTGACACTCAGCCGCGCTTTGTCACCAGCGGCATTCGTATTGGTACTCCGTCCGTCACCACCAGAGGGCTGAAGGAAGCTGAGATGGTCAAAATCGGCGACTGGATCAACCGGGTGCTGACTTCAAGAACTCCGGCAGAGATCAGCGCAGTGCGGAAGGAAGTACGCCAGCTTTGCGATGCTTTGCCGCTGTATCCTGAGATGGCGCGGGATGAGGAGTTTGCGGTCTGATCTATGAAATGCCCTTACTGCAGCCACTTGGACAACCGGGTGATTGATTCTCGTCTCAGCCGCGACAAGACCATTACCCGGCGGCGGCGACACTGCGCGGCCTGCGAGCAGCGCTTCACCACCTATGAGCGGATCGAGATGACCTTGCCCATGTTGGTGAAGAAAGATGGCCGCCGTGAGCCGTGGGATCGGGGCAAGATGCTGCTCGGCTTAGAAAAAGCCTGCGAGAAGCTGCCGGTGAGCATCGAGCAATTAGACAGCTTGGTGGACGGCATCGAGCGCAGACTTCAAGATGTAGGTGGCAAGGAAATCTCGACTTCGCAGCTTGGTGAATGGGTAATGGAGCACTGCCAGAGATTGATGTGGTCGCCTATGTCCGCTTTGCTTCGGTCTATCGCCAGTTCAAGGATGTAAATGAATTCATGGACGAACTCAAGCATTTTCTCGGCAAAGAAAAGAAGCCATGACCGAGGCTGACCTGCATTTCATGCGGTTGGCCTTGGAGCTGGCAAAGAAAGGGCTGGGGCGGACTGCGCCCAATCCCTGTGTCGGCGCGGTGCTTGTTCGAGATGGAAACATCATCGGCAGCGGCTATCATCGCAAAGCGGGAACCCCTCACGCAGAAGTGAATGCCATTGCCGATGCTGGGGGAGCTGCGGCCTGTTTTGGTGCAACGCTCTACGTCACCTTGGAACCGTGTAACCACACCGGCAGAACCCCGCCGTGCAGTCAAGCCGTTTTAGCTGCTGGAATTCGGCGGGTGGTTATCGGTATGGCCGATCCCAATCCTGTGGCCGCTGGTGGTGCGGCATTTCTCCGCAGCCAAGGAATTGGCGTAGAAATGGGAGTGTTGGAGCAAGAATGCCGCCAGCTTAATCGCTCGTTTATCAAGCATTCGACAACCGGCCTGCCGTGGGTGGTGCTGAAGGCGGGCATGAGCTTAGACGGCAAAATCAGCTGGGAGCGCGGACAAGGCGGGTCGATTACCGGGATAGAGTCGCAGCAACGGGTGCATGAGCTGCGCAATCAGCTCGATGTCATCTTGATTGGCATTGGCACCGCGCTAATTGACAATCCCGCTCTTACCTGCCGCTTGGCACATGGCCGAGATCCACTCCGGGTGATCTTAGACAGCCAGCTTCGCTTACCACCGGATGCCAAGATGCTGCGGCAAGAATCAGTAACACAGACGTGGATTTTTTGCAGTCACAAGGCTTCCGTCGAAAAACAACATACGCTTGAGGGAACAGGTGCGATTATTTACCGGGTGGATGTTGATCAGAACGGACAGCTTGACCTGAAGCAGGTTTTGCAGCGGATGGGCAGCTTCGGTCTCAGTTCAGTTCTGGTGGAAGGCGGCGCGGCAGTGCATGGAGCTTTTTTGCGGGCTGGGCTGGCAGATGAGATGCAGCTTTTCCTTGCCCCTTATTTTATCGGCGATACTGGAACACCGCTGTTGACTGGCAGCATGCCTCTTAATCTGAAGCTCATGGAAATGACTACCGAGAAGCTGGGGGAGGATGTACTCCTGCGGGGTTTGCTGCGAAAAGATTGAATGTCCTATTCGTTTTAACGCTGAATTCTCACAGAAAAACATCCTGATAAATCTGTAGTAATCTATTTTCTTTGCCCTGTTCATGCCGTCTCCGCATGATCGATTCTACCGCCGCCGTCTCGGCTTGTCGGAGAACAGCAGCAAATTCCGCCGTGGTCAGGCGGTCATGGCGGGCGATCTCCTGCCGTTTGTTTCGCATCTTATTGAAACTCCGCAACGCTTCTCCCAAGCCTTGACAATAGGCCCCCAAATGCCCTTTCTTAATCGTGAACAGAAACCAGCAGAATTGATAGATCACAATCACCGGCAGGAAGCGTAGAAACAGGAGCAAAGAGTAATGCTTGATTAGCACATAGATGGAATTTCTCGTAGATAACCTGATGGTAAAAGGATTGAATTTCGAGCCGCTGCTGGCACTGCCGATGTGATAGACCTTGGCGGCTGGGACATAATAGCCTTTGTATCTGGCGCGGTTCAAGCGCAGATTGAGGTCAACATCTTCAAGATAAGCGAAGAAATCTTCGTCAAACAGGCCAATGCGTTCAAAGAGGTCGCGCCGATACAAAACCGCGCCCGCGCAGGCTCCGAAGACCTGCCTCGGATAGTTATAGATTTCGCTGTCTTTCTCCATCGTACCGAGTCGATAGCCCGCTCCGCCGCGCAAATAGCCATCTCCTGCGCCGTCCAGCACGGTGCGGTTATGGAAACTCAGCATTTTTGGGGCGAAAAACTCATATTCCGGCAGTTCTTCCGCCGCGTTCAGCAACAGATGCAGACAGTCAGGCGGCAGCTCGGTGTCATTGTTGAGCAGAAAAACATAAGGTGCATTGCTGCTCAAGATACCCGCGTTGACCGCCGCGCTGAAACCTCGATTTTCCGGCAAAGCGATAACATACACCTGCGGATAGGCTTTTCGCAGGTATTCCACTGAGCTATCGCTGGAGCCGTTATCCACCACGGTGATTCGCCAAGAATCAAACTGCTGCCGTTCGATAGAGGACAAACAGTTAGAAAGGAAACGCAGTCCGTTCCAGTTAGGGATGACGATATTGACTGCCGTTTGGTCGCCGCTCACGCCTCTTCCCGCTTTCCGCCCAGCACCTTGCGCACCACATAGATCGGCTTACCCTGTGATTCATGGTAAGTTCGCACCTGAAGTTCGCCCAGCAAGCCAATGGAAATGAACTGAATGCCCATGAAGAGCAGTAATACCGCCAGCAGAAGCAGGGGGCGGTCGGACAGCGGCATCCCAAAAAACGTCCGCTGGATGGTCATCAGCAGGGCCAAGGCAAAGCCAAGGCCGCCGCTGAACATGCCCAGCATTCCGAAAACATGGATGGGTCGGGTGGCGTAGCTAAGGAGAAATTTGACCGTCATTAGGTCAAGTACCACGCGCAGCGTCCGAGAAATGCCGTACTTGGAGGTGCCGAAACGTCGGGGCCGGTGATTGGCCTTGATTTCGGTGATCCTGCCGCCTACGCCGCTGGCAATAGCCGGAATAAAGCGGTGCATCTCACCGTACAGATGAATACCTTGAGTAATCTCTTTCCTGAATGTTTTCAGGGTACAACCGTAGTCGTGCAGATGCACCCCGGTAACGGTGGAGATAATTTTATTGGCGATCATCGAGGGCAGGCGGCGGTTGAGAAAAGGATCCTGTCGCTTATAGCGCCAGCCACTGACCAAATCGTAGTCCTCGTTCATTTTGGCGAGAAAATTGGGTAGATCGTGCGGATCGTTCTGCATGTCGCCGTCCATGGTCGCGATCACGTCGCCGCTGGCATAAGCGAAGCCTGCGGACATAGCGGCGGTCTGGCCAAAATTGCGCCGGAAGGAAACCACGACCACCTTACTGTCTTTTTGCTGAATCTTCTCCAGTAGCTCTAAGCTGGTGTCGCTGGAGCCGTCATCCACAAAGACAATTTCGTGGTCATGTTCAAGCGTTTTCAGCACACCTTTCAGCTCTTCATAGAGCGGATTGATGTTTTCTTCTTCGTTATAGATGGGGATGACGACAGAGAGTTTCATTGTTTTGATTTTTATTTATGATAGTCAGACTGGTATTGAGTAAGATTGTTCATTTAATGAACCACTTTGGGATTTCGCAAAAATACCTGACAATGCTGCGCTGTCACAGTACGAGGATAGGAGTCGTTCAAGCTGTTTTCTATGAGAAAAGCTCATGTGAAAAATTTTCAAAAACAAAGTAAAGAGATCCTTCGGCTTGAAAAAATATTTTTATGGTAAGAAAAAATGCGATGGATTAACAACGGAAGCGTTACGATGCTGCAATATACAGTTGGAATACTGAATCTAAAATCAGCAGATGTGCTTACTATAATGTAAGGAAGCCAGTAAATCAATCCTGTAGAAAGTATCAGTACACTTTTTCTGTAGCTGTCTCCGAGATATACTTTATATGAAATTGCAGCAACAAGCTGTAGTATAATTAAAACTATATAAACCCAAACTCTATATAAATAAGTTTTCATTAAAAACCAATAGGCAACGTAAAATGATTTTTCAACTGCAATTTTATGACGCATCTCAAGATGCTTGGAAGGCTCATAAAGCACATCTTGATTATTAGATGGTTTGTAAATACTAAACTCAAATGCAACGATTGCAGGAACATGCGGTACTGGCCACTCGATTCCAAGCATATATAAGACAAGCCTTTTTCTCACCTTGAAATAAGCTGCCGGATATTTTATTATTAATTTAATAAAATCTTTTTTGAAAATTTTATCTGAAAATTTATTTGTATTATCCGTATACTTATACGGATTAATGTATGGTAGATATATGATACTACAAGTGTAAGGTTCGTAAATCTTTTTTAATTGTTCAATGGTTAGCAACCTTCCAGTATCACTGAATACATATTCAGGAATAATATTTTTATTAAGCTCTACAGACATTCCCCATAAATCCCATATAAACGTAGCATTTTCCATATGATGGACTACATTTTCTTTTTTTACAATACCATGAATAAGAAAATTACTTAATTTAACTCCGCCATAAAAAAATATTGGAGTTGAAATTGTTATTAAAATTGTTTTTTTTGCGATACTGCTTTTAATTAAGATCGATAGTATATATATAATATATGGAAGTAAACAAACTACAGAATTATGCCTCACAGATATAGTGTATATAAAAAATAAAATGGACAGCAATAAAAATATTTTTTTTCTGTTTAATTCAAATTTAAAAAGTAAAGCAAAAGACATGGAAAGTGAAACAAACACTGATACATCCTTCCAGATAACACCAGTTATAAAAAATATTGGCGGAAAAAAGCAAATAAAGCAAATAAAAATTACTCTATGAATTACTCTATGGTAAAAAATTCTTGCTAATAGCCATATAGATAAATTCAATACTATATATTGAAATATAAGCATACCTTGAGGTCCATATGTAATTTTATTTAAAACGATCCACAAATAGACCATTGACGGTGGAAACCAGCTGCTGATCATTTCTGGATTAGTAACTTGATACCATTGATTAACAGAGTCTCCTGACATGGCACCAGGATAAAAAATATAGATTCCAAACAATGCTATTGTTATACTTAAAAATAAGTCGAAATAGCTATCAACGAATGATTTAAGAGAAACAGTACTGATATACTTTTTCATTTGATACCTCCTGATGTATGTATTCGATCAGTGAAATAAGTTTTATTATTAAAACAATACGAAAAAATATAAAAATTTACAATTAGACATTGCTTTAATAAGCAATATATCATTGCTATACCCTGACACCCCAAAGGGCAAATATCAAAAATATTACAAAAATAATTGCTGCAAAAACGAAAGGGGCATTAAACAAATGCCTATAAAGATTACTAATTGAAATAGCATGGCACTGACTGTAGCACCAAGAAAAAAGAATATTACTCCCGTGATAATCGCCCCTCCAACTCCTCCTATTGAATAACCAATAGATATTCCTTTTAGCATGGCAATAAAACCAAAAGGAAGGGCAAATATATAATATTGAACGTCTTCCGGATCGTGAAAATCAAATTTCATTATACCTATTACCATAGGTTTCAATAAATAAACACATCCGGCCAATTGTCGTTGCCGGTATGGAAGCTCAGGCGTGCCGTATTGCTCATTGGCGAACCAATCGGCCAGAGGAAAATTTCATAATCCGCTGTGTCATGCTCATGCCCACCGGTGCTGGCTCCATAGACGAGCACGTCGCCGGTGTTGGAAATTTTAGGGAAATATTCGTGGCTGTACTCGCTGGGCGAATCAAACCATAGATCTCGCTCCAGCGTGTCAGGATTGATCTTGTAAAAAACGTTCCCTTTTTCCCCGTGACCAACGTGGTAGAGAAAGGAAGAGTCCGGCGACCAGTTCAGCTCGCAGCCCTCGTTTACTTCGCGCACCGTCCTGTCCGACCCGATCAGATAGGTATAAACTGGCCCGTTTTTTCGCATTGTCACCGCCAAACTCTGCCGGGCTTCACTCCACGCCGGAGTTTCTAAATACAGGGAAGCATCAAGCGGCAAGCTCTTTCCTGTTTCAAATACCACAGTCTCCTTTCCGGTGGCAAGGACATATTCGACGAACTGGTTTGCCTGCCGCTGAAAATAGATTTTTTTGCCATCCGCCGACCATGTGGGCGTGTTGGCGTTTTTTGCCAGTAAGCGGCTCTTGCCGGTGGGCAAATCGAGCAGCCAAGTGTCCCAAGGATATTTGTTGCGCTGCGAGACCCACGGCTCCTGCGAGCGGGCAAAGACCACCTTGCTGCCGTCCGGCGAAATGCGGGGAAAATAGTCGGTGTGTGGATCAGAAGTCAGGCGGGTCAGCTTGCGTTCTGGCAGGGTGAGCATGACCAGATCATGCGTACCGAAGCGGTTGCTGCTCCAGATGACAAAACCACGTAGCTTGGCCAAGATTGGATTAGCGGCTAGCTCTGCCTCAGCAGTAGGAATAGCCTCACCGGGTTTGGGCGGTCGGAAAGCACCCATCTTGCCCACGTTGCGGATTTGTAGAGCGAAAACAGCGATTCCAACGCAGAAGAGGCAGGCGGTTAACGGCAAAAGCCATTTTTTCCCCTGCGCCGTCGGAGCAATACTGCTTCGGCGACCAAGTAGGATGATGAACAAAATTAAGGCAGCGATACCCAGTGCGTAATCAACAGCTTGGCTCCAAATATGCAAAGTTAGCATGACCAAAACCGATGAAGTCTTGGCCGCGCCGAGGACGGTCAGAGCCAACGCGCCGCCTGCCTCGTAGGTACCGAAGCTCATGAAGGTCGGCACTGGTAGTGCGCTACCAGCCTCGGCACTGACCAACGCGACAAGCACCGCAGCAATATCCCGCCTCAGCTCTGGGAAGGAGGAAAGTGCAACACCGAGAAAAAGCAGATAGAGGCCGAGATATTTGAATATCCGCACCGCCACAGACAAGGCCAGCACTTGACTCGCAATGCCTGCTTGTCGAGCCTGATTTAGCGAAGCGGTGGTGTCTTCAGTGAGCTTGATGAACTTGCTTGCCCAGCGGCGAGAGTGAAAAGGAGCCAGCTTCGCGTTGAACCAGCGCAGCAGGGGAAAGAGGAAGAATAGTCCCGCCGCGCTGACCACGATGATCATCAGAAAAACGCCGATCAGCCACGGTTGAAAATCAGCGGTCAGTAGCTGCACGCCCATAATGCCGAACAGCAGTAGTGCCAAGGCGATCAAATCAAAAACAAAGGAAATCGCCAGCGAAGACAAGCAGGCATCTGCACCGACCTTAAAGCCCCGATTGAGCATAGCGATGTAGCTCAATTCGCCCAAGCGGGCAGGCAGCATATCAACAAACATATTGCGGCTCAAGGTAACAATGAAGAGCTGACCCAAGCCCGGCACCTCAGCCCCGCCGCTGGAATGCTTCAGTATCAACCGATAGCGGAGAGTGCGGAAAAACGCCTGACTGAGACTGGTGAGCACGTATAAGCCAATACAGAGCGGCAAAGTGTCCGCGAGCAGTGATAGCAGCCTCGGCCTCAACGCAGGTTCCGCCGAGCCGCTGATTCCACCCAACAGTAGGCCGAGCAGGAGCAGGGAAACGCCAAAGGAAAGGAGGACGTTGAGCAGATATCGACGGTTCATTATGTTGTGCGTTCCGGTTTTGATGCGGAAGAAAAGAATATTCGCCCTATATACGCCATGCCGCCCAGCAAAGAATAGCTGACCGCAAGGCCAAAAAAAAGCAGAGCCAGCGAGCGGGTTTGCAGCTCAGTCATGCCGGTCCAGCTGAAGAAAAAAACGTAGCCAACATCACGTAAGCCAAGGCCAAAGATGGAAATAGGCACCGCTTCAAGTAGAGTAATCAGTGGCACGAACGCACTGAAATAAAAAAAGGAAACCTGTGCATGAAGAGACAAAGCCAGCAGCCAGACGATAGTGATCACCGAAAGTTGAAAGGCGAAGGAAATGGCCATAACCTTGACTAAAAGCCTACGATTAGCCCCATAGCACTGAACGGAGAGGAAAAATTTTTCTGTTAGGCCAACGAGCAGCGGGAAGCGATCCAGCCGAGTTACGGTTAGAAAGAGTCGCACCGGTTTTTCTTTGATCAAGGCGACTAATACGGCCAATAGGATCAGCAGAATCAGCAGCGGGCCGAGAAAAAAGAAGACGTTATTAAACTGTCGAGCAACCAGCACTGAGGAGAGCAGGCTGAGGATAACCAAAGCGATGAAGCCGGAAAAGCGGTCGGCAAAAACCGAAGCGGCGGAACGGACTCCGCAGCTGCTTTTTTGGGCAATATCATAAATTCGGTAAGAATCACCGCCGATGTTGGAGGGCAAAAAAAGGTTGTAGAAGCTACCAATCAGGTAAGTGACTGTCAGTGTGGAGAGCGGAATATCGACTCCATCAGCAAGGAGAAAAAGTCGCCATTTTAATGCACTAGCGGCAGTGTTTAAAAAAAGTAGGGCAAGGATGGGAAAAACGTAACGGAAATCAATGGAAGCGAACAGACCGCGCAGGTCATTCATCGGAATTTTGCGATACAGCAGAAACATCAACGTGCAGCTCAACAGCACTTTGCCGACAATAAGCAGCCTTTTTTTACCCGTTCTGCTCATGCTTGTGGCTCCACTTGCCGAGTTTTGATCACCTTGGCAGGCACACCGACGGAGACCGTGTATGCGCTGACGGATTTGGTCAGCACCGAACCCGCGCCAGCGATGCTGCCTCGGCCCATTGTCACGCCGCCCAGCACAGTCACGTTGCCGCCCAGCCAGATATCAGCCTCCAGTCGCACCCCGCCGTCTGTTCGGAGACCTTGCTCTCGCATGGGGATGTCTAACCGATTGGTATTGTAGCTCCCACCGCCAATAATAAAGCACTGCTGGCCGATGACGCAGTCCGGCCCAATCTCTACCGGACAGCCGTTGCAGGACTGGATGATGGTTTGGCTATTCAGGCCGCAATTGTCGCTGATGTGGATTGTCCCGTTCTTGCAGGAAAGCATGACGTTATTAGAGAGCATCACGTTGTCGCCGATATTGATGGATATTGCTGCACTTCCATGACGACCGTCAAGGATGCAACTCTCGCCGATGACCACTGATTTTTCCAGCCGGATCCTGTTAGGATGCCGAACCGTAATGCCAGCTGCGAACATGCAGCCTTTGCCACATTCTGCAAACAGGCGCGGCCAAAAAATCTGCCGCAGGAGCATCCCAGCAGCACCGGGCAGCGGCCCCAGCATCATACACCATTCATAGTAGAGCAACGCGGCTAAGGAACGGCTGCCAACCATCACATCCTGATATTTGGCTAAAGGCGAGCCTTTGCCGGTCACGGCTTGGTGGGTTTTTTGCATTGCTCGGATTGAGGTGAAAAGACGGAAGCTATTCTGAATAGAAACAGAGTACCCCGAGCGACTGGGCTGTGCAACTGCAAACCTTTTTCCTCAGCCCTCTGCCCGCAATTTGGCCAAATTTTCAGCCGCAAAGGCGATGTCCGCGTCCTGTTCCAACGCAATTTGATAATTCATGATTGCTTCCTCGTTCCTACCCAATCGCTGCAAATTAAGCGCAAGGTTAGCGTAATCAATGGCAGAAACTGGATTAAGCTGCACGGCCCGCTGAAAGTGATACACTGCTTGCTCGAAGCGACTGGCCTTGTAATGGCAAACTCCAAGCATGTTGTGGATATCAGGACGTTCCTCGTCACAGTTCAAGCCCTTTTCTAACACTGGCACTGCTTCCTCAAATTGTCCCAGATCGCGCAGGCAGGCACCAAGATAGGAATAGAGATAAGGCTTGTCCTCATCGTGTGGTTCCAACGTCAAGGCTGTTTCAAAACAGTACAGGGCAGGCTCAGTTAAGCCTTGGTCGTAAAGATTACGGCCTCGATAAAACTCAACATAATAAGCCTTGGGTAAATCCTGTCGCATTGCCGCTAATTTTTCCTCCAAGGTAGCTGGTTCTAACAATTCGGCAGCCAGCTTGGCGGCGAACAGGGCTGCATCGCCGGAAGCGGCCCGCTCGCGGAAATGGGCACCGGGAATGATGACGTAGGCAGCCGGAATCTGCAACTGTGGATGCGTAGTGTTTACCGCCAGCACCTCCATTTGGTTTTTCTGCAAGACAGCCAAACAGTTATGCAACTCTTGGAGCATGTCGTCCGCGCTGAGATCAGGCAGCTCACCGACGGAAACAGTTTTTCCGGGATTGACTATGTAATCAATTTCAGATAAAGTGAGTGGTTTAGGTAGGCCGGAAGCCACGTAATTGGAGCCAGTCTCAAAATCCCCGGCTAATTGCGCGACTTCGGTCAGGGCGCGGATTATTGCTTTATCTGGCCCCGGAGTGGTACCTGCGGTATAAATCAGTTCACTTTTTTGCGGAAAAGTGGTTGGATCCCAAGCTAATGCGCCGATAGTCGGAATACCGGTATCGAGTGAAAAATCGTTGACGTATAGTTTGATTCCGTTGCGCTCAAATTTATCTATTAAAGCGCGAGCAACCGGATCAGTCACTGAATTCAAATCGATAGCTGGAACGCGGAGTTTTTCTCGCGCAATGAGGGCACAGACGTGCCGCTCGACCACTTCAGAAATGCCTTGCAAGATGGCTTCCTCAATGGTGTTGCCCGCGCAAGGGCCGTTAAATTCGTTGATAGCATAAAACCACGAAAACGGCACCAGCACGTCTTCGTCGCGACTGAGATTTCGCGCCCACGTCCAGCGTAAGGGCAACCCGGCCAGCAGTCGCTCCAGCAGCTCCGTGCTGCGGGTGGTGTCGTGAACGGAAAGAAGCAGCTCCTTGATTGGCAGCACCGGATGCCCAACTTCGCGCATGGCTGCATAATCGCCAACGAGGAAGTTGTCGAAATTTTTAATAAAGGAAAAAAAACTGAAGCGCTCGCCCAACTCCATACAGGCACTGGCCTTGGACTGCTCCGGCGTAGAACCCTTACCCATCTGCTTTTTGGTGCCGATTATTTTGACCGCATCCTCGCCACAGACGCTGAAAAAAACTGGAATATCCAGCCGTCCGGTGTCAATACGTCGCACTTCCTTCAGGATGTCCAGCCCGGTGGCCTTCAGTCGTTTCTGAAAGTGTTCCACAGTTTGCACCGGTGTACAGGCTTTATCTTGGTCGTAGGTGTATCGTTTCGGGCAATTGCGCAAACGGAGCGTACTTTTCTGCATGATATTTTGCGGGCGAAGGTTCGAGAATAGCGGATATTGAGTCATGAATAGCAAATTTTTGCAAGCCTGTCAATTTTGGGAATTGTGAAGTTACCAGCTCCGCCTCCCTTATGGTGGTTTCATGTTGAATACAATATGTAAAAAGATTATATGTAAAAAGGAGCTACGTGGCTATCTCGAATAAATAAATTCAATTTTTCCAGTTCTAACTACGTAAGTTATTTTTTAATGATTGCTCCTAAACTATCTATAGTTACCCCTTCATTCAACCAAGGAGAATTGAGCAAGATTGCATTATTCTAATTGCTTAGAAGCAAATGAATATTGCTATATCGTTATATGAAAAGCAAGTGTTCGGAAAATACAATTGATAGTTGTGATAAAATTAAATGACTTGAAAAAATAAAAAGATTCCCATTTGTTTTACGTTTTTTCGATTCATCAATACAAAAAATTGCTGGATACAAAAATATTGTATTTGAAGATGGATTATGGCGTGAAAGGATTCTTCCGTTTTCATTTTAATAGTAGTGATGCAGGATATCAATCTCCGTTGGAGAAGGTAAAAACTCGGCAAGCATGAGCGAAAATCAATGGACTCTGATCATAAAGCCAAAAACAGGCTGGTTGGATATTGATCTGAAAGAACTATGGCGATATCGTGATTTGGTTTCTATGTTTATCCAGCGTGATTTTGTCACTCAATATAAGCAGACTATTTTAGGTCCTCTCTGGTATATTATTCAGCCGTTATTCACCACAGTTATTTTTACAATAATTTTCGGTAAAGTTGCAAAGATTTCTACAGACGCACTTCCGCCTTTTTTATTTTATATGGCCGGCAATGTAATGTGGGGATATTTTTCTGTCAGTCTTATTTCTACTGCAAATACCTTTAGTGCTAATGCCGGCATTTTTGGTAAGGTATATTTTCCCCGATTGGCGGTACCGTTAGCAACAGTGCTTGTTAATTTTCTCCAATTTTTTATTCAGCTTGCTTTGTTTCTTAGTTTTTATCTGTATTTCCAACTGAAAGGTGTACCAGTGCAGCCAACCGGCTGGTTGCTGCTTTTGCCGCTTTTAATGGTACAAATGGCATTGCTCAGTTTTGGACTGGGGGTGCTATTCTCATCGATGACCACTAAATACAAGGACATGCGATTAGTCATGGCTTTTCTCGTACAAATATGGATGTACGCAACGCCTGTGGTCTATCCCATGAGTCAGATACCAGAATGGCTCCTTTCTTGGTATGTATTGAATCCAATGGCTGCTATAGTGGAAAGTTTTCGCTATATGTTTTTTGGAGCCAGCGCAGTGCAGTTGAGCCAAATTGCTCTCAGTTGGTTGATCACGTTGCTAATTTTGTTTACTGGTGTTATATTATTTAGTCGAATTGAAAAAACGTTCATGGATACGATCTGAATTGCAATGAATGTTATTCAGATAGAAAATTTGTCCAAAGAATACCGCCTTGGTGTCATTGGTCATGGCACCCTGACTCGTGACCTACAATCTTGGTGGGCAAAGGTGCAAGGCAAGGAAGACCCAAATAGTAAAATTCAGCCGATGCTGGCTGGGCAGAAAAAGCAGATTCAAGGCGACAGCTTCTGGGCCTTGCAAGAGATCAATTTAGAGGTCAAACAAGGAGAGATACTTGGCATAATTGGAAGAAATGGTGCTGGGAAATCAACGTTGCTCAAAATACTTTCTCGCGTTACTGCGCCGACTAAAGGCCAGATTAAAATCAAAGGCCGCATAGCAAGCCTACTGGAAGTAGGGACAGGTTTTCACCCTGAATTGACAGGTCGGGAAAATATTTTTATGAATGGTGCCATTCTTGGCATGTACAAGAATGAAATTAGAAACAAGCTCGATGAGATTATTGATTTTTCTGGAATAGAAAAATTTATAGATACACCGGTGAAACGATATTCATCTGGTATGTATGTTCGGTTGGCTTTTGCCGTAGCTGCGCATTTAGAACCAGAAATTTTAGTAGTTGATGAAATTCTGGCTGTTGGAGATGCAGAGTTTCAAAAAAAATGCTTAGGAAAAATGGATGATGTCGTTCATGAAGGACGTACCGTGATTGTTGTAAGTCATAACATGGGCATGATAACGCAGTTATGCCCCTCTGTTGTTTGGTTACGTCATGGAAAAATTGAAAAAAATGGTGCAACAAAAGAAATAATAGCAGAATATTTTTCTGAATCATTCGATAATGTATCTACAGGGAAATTTGAAATAAAACCTGATAGTAAGAAACTGTCGCAGTTGACTCAATTCTGTTTACTTGATGAACTTGAAAGGGCAGTAGAAAATTACACCTGTGACCAGAAAATAATATTAAATTTAACATATACTGTTCGTTATAAAGTTAAAGGTCTGTATGGGTATTTACAGATCATGACAGCAGATCAAATTGTTGCGATGGTTTCAGACAGTTTTGATTCAGGAGAGAATCTTTTAGATGATCTTGATTCGGGTATATACAGGATTTTGATCCAAATACCTCCACGTACATTAGCTCCAGGTGATTATTATGTTTATTTAAATTTTACAAGCCCAAAATATCAAGGAGACAATATAGATAGTCCAGGTATTGTTGGTCGCTTTCATCTTGATGATCCAACATCAAAGCGAGGTAACAAGAGAAATGGTTTTTTCAGTACCTTGTTGAAATGGGATGTGGATAACTTACTGGAGAATTTTTCTTCATAGCAACAACAAATAGAGATTTAATATTTATGTTTACAAATAAAAACATCCTAATAACAGGGGGGACGGGGTCTTTTGGGAGACGATATGTAAAAACTATCCTTACACAATACAAACCAAATAAAGTTATTATTTTCTCGCGGGACGAGCTAAAGCAATTTGAAATGTTGCAAGAATTTTCATCACCTGTAATGCGGTATTTTATTGGTGATGTTCGTGATTATGATCGTATCGATCAAGCAATGCAAGAAGTAGATTATGTTATTCATGCAGCAGCATTAAAACAAGTTCCTGCTGCTGAATATAATCCGATGGAATGTATAAAAACAAATATACATGGTGCAGAGAATGTTATTCGGTCGGCTATAAAAAATAGGGTGGCAAAAGTTATTGCTCTTTCAACAGATAAGGCTGCTAACCCTATCAATCTTTACGGTGCTACTAAATTAGTATCTGATAAACTTTTTGTAGCTGCAAATAATATGGTTGGAAAAAATCCAACTCGTTTCTCAGTAGTGAGATATGGGAATGTGGTTGGTTCTCGAGGTTCTGTTGTGCCTTTCTTCAAAAAGCTCCTTTCTGATGGAGCAGCTGTTCTGCCTGTTACTCATCCTGACATGACGCGTTTTTGGATAACAATCCAGCAAGGAGTTGATTTCGTTTTGAAAAATTTTGGACGAATGCTCGGAGGCGAAATATTTATTCCAAAAATTCCTTCAATGCGAATATTAGATTTAGTAAAATCATTTGGTTCGACAATAGATGTGAATATTATAGGCATTCGCCCTGGAGAAAAACTGCATGAAGTAATGTGTCCTGTTGATGATTCTCATCATACCCTGAAGTTCATGGATCATTTTGTGATTCGTCCAAGCATTGTTTTTCATAATACAAATAACAATTTTATTGTTAATGGATTAGGGGAAAGAGGAAACCCTGTTGAACTAGGATTTGAGTATAATTCAGGAACAAACAGTAGATTTCTGACAGTCGATGAGCTGCGAGAATATAACAATTCTTCAGAAATACAATGATTCCTTACGGCCATCAGCAAATTTCTGAGGAAGATATTCAAGAAGTTGTTAATGTGCTTCGTTCTGATTTCCTCACACAGGGGCCAACGGTCAAGCACTTCGAGTGTGCAGTTGCAAATTATTGCGAAGCAAAGTATGCTGTAGCTGTTTCTAGCGGTACTGCTGCTTTGCATTTGGCAGCAGTAGCCGCTGGTTTTAGTTTCAACGATGAAGTAATCACTTCACCAATCACTTTTGTTGCATCAGCAAATTGTATTATTTATACAGGCGCAACACCAATTTTTGCAGATATTGATAGTGATACGTACTGTATTGATGTTGAGCAAATAAAAAAGAAAATTACTAAAAAGACTAAAGGGCTTATACCTGTTCATTTTGCCGGTCAGCCATGCGATATGGCTGAAATAGCCGCTATAGCTCGCGAAAGCGGTCTAAAAGTTATTGAAGATGCTGCACATGCCATAGGTGCCAGTTATGAAGTCGATGGGCAGTCGTATAAGGTTGGTTGCTGCGCCCATTCCGATATGACAATTTTTTTCTTCC
>JAGIXO010000180.1 GCA_026122915.1 Candidatus Electronema nielsenii
ATGATGATGCCGCCTATCGTGCAGACGGCCTCCGTGCCAGCGGCCCAGCCGCCAGAAGTACCGCAACGGCGCAAGTCCTTGGAAGATATTGAGCGCGAGCAGGTGGAGGCAGCCTTGCTCCGGCATGGCTGGGTGCAGGCGCGGGCAGCACGAGAGCTGGGCCTCACGCAGCGGCAGATTGGCTACAAGATACAGAAGTTCAATTTAGTCAGGCCGGAGTTTGCTCGGTAGATACGCTGAGGTCAGCAGCAGCGGTACCAGCTCGGAGGATATATCTCAAGGCGAAACGGCTATACACTTCTCTGGGCAAAAGGCCGCTGCCTGATACACTGCATCCGTGATCTGAGGCGCGACTGTTACCAGCTCGGCCTTTTCCATCATGTTGTCCATCCGAAAGACTTCTGGGCACATTTCCGCACAGGTGCCACAGCCGCTGCATCGGTACGTATCAATGACGATCTCTGCCATCTTCATTCTCCTCTCCGCTCTTGTTCACCCGCCACGCCGCTGCGCAGCGGGAGTTATAACCCTTTGCGCCTCTTAGCAGCAGCTCTTACAGAGACTGTTCAGACATTCTTTGGTAAACGTGACATCCGGGGCAATGGGATACTTGCCGTCAAAGCAGGCGAGACAGAAGTCCTCCTTTTTCAGGCCAGTGGCCTCGACCAAGCCCTCTAAGCTCAGGTAGGTGAGTGAGTCTAACTCCATGTGGTCGCGGATCGCATTAATGGAAATCTTAGCGGCAATCAGCTCTTTGGAAGAGGGGAAATCAATCCCGTAGTAGCAGGCGTTCAGAGTGGGCGGACAAGAGACTAACAAATGCACCTCTTTGGCTCCAGCGTTGCGCAAGGCATGGACTCGGCTTCTGCCCGTGGTGCCGCGAATAATCGAGTCTTCAATGATGATCACTCGCTTGCCCTCGATCAGTGGGCGCACCGGATTCAGTTTCACCCGGACGGAGAAATCCCGCATGGCCTGCGAGGGCTGAATAAAGGTCCGGCCCACGTAGTGATTGCGGATCATGCCCATTTCCAGCGGAATGCCCGATGCCTGCGAATAGCCAATGGCTGCGTAGTTGCCGGAGTCCGGGAAAGGCATGACAAAATCCGCGTCAATCTTCGCCTCGCGGGCGAGAATTTCTCCCATCCGCTTGCGAGTGGTGTAGACATTGCAGCCGAAGATGTCGCTGTCTGGCCGGGCGAAATAGACCTGCTCAAAAATGCAGAAACTCCGCTGCTTGGCTGGCCACGGAAAGACGGATTCCACGCCGTGCCGGTTGATGATCAGCACCTCGCCCGGCTCCACGTCGCGGATATATTGGGCATTGATCAAATCAAGGGCGCAGGTCTCAGAGGCCACCACATGCGCTCCGTTTTCCAAACGGCCCAGACAGAGCGGGCGGAAGCCGTTGGGGTCACGCACCGCAATCAGGGTGTCTGGGGTCATCAGCAGGAGCGAGTAAGCGCCCTGAATGCAGGCGAACGAGGCTTGAATCGCCGGAACCAGACCGAGGTGCATGTTGCGGGCCATCAGCTGGATGACGATTTCACTGTCCATCGTCGTTTGGAAAATCGAGCCTTGCTGCTCCAGCTGATTGCGCAAGGCCATCGAATTGACTAAATTGCCGTTGTGGGCCACGGCCAATTGCAGCCCCTGATGCGTGACAGCAAAAGGCTGGCTGTTGATGATTGAGGACTCGCCGGTGGTGGAATAGCGCACATGACCAGCGGCCAAGTGCCCGGAGAGCTTTTGCAAGCTGGCTTCAGTGAAGACCTCCGGCACCAAGCCCATCGCCTTGTGGACGGCCATGCGCTGGCCGTTGCCTGCGGCAATGCCCGCGCTTTCTTGGCCCCGGTGCTGGAGAGCGTAGAGACCGAAATAGGTCAGCTTGGCCGCGTCTTCGTGACCGTAGATGCCGCAAATGCCGCACTCGTGGGCGGGCTTTGTCCGTTCAAGATGTTCCATAATAAGTATGATTAGTTGGGTTGTGCCGACACCTGAAACCTGAAGGGCACAGGAAACGCTCCCTGTGCCCTGTTTTTACTTAATTTGTTGAACCAAAAGCTCGTGTGTTTTAGTGGCGTTACAGCGTAATGCCCATTGTGGGCCGGATTTACATGAAATATCAGTCAAACAAACTGCCTTGAACTTTATTGCTCATACTTTTATTTGATAAATAATCTTTTGGAATAAAAAGAAATTCACTCTCTGGATTATGTTGCTTGTATCTGATTTTTGCTAACTCGCTATTTTGAACAGCATAGCAGTATATACAACCGTGAGGACAAGTGTCATATTCACCGATGTCTCGTGAAAAAAAACAACCGCAATCAGGACGATTTCCTTTTTTTTGAACAAAAACTTTTTTC
>JAGIXO010000181.1 GCA_026122915.1 Candidatus Electronema nielsenii
TTGTTGAAGATCACCAGCGAGATGGGCGTGCCGGTAGTTTTCGGGCAGGCCGCGCCGTCCGGCTGAAAGATACCGGACATGATCTCCACCCGGTCTGGCTCCTGCCGGGGCGAGGTTGCGCCGCCCTTACCGGGTCGTCTGCGCTCCAGTTCTTGCTGAATCATTGCCGGAGTGAGGTCAATGCCCGGAGGACAGCCGTCAATGACCGCGCCGAGCGCGGTGCCGTGGGATTCGCCCCACGTTGTCACCTTGAACAGGGTGCCGAAAGTGTTGCCTGCCATAATATTAAAAAGAAAAAATTTTCATAGCCATATGATATTCTTAATTAAACAGAACGGTTTGTGTTTCTATGTAGTTAAGAATTTTCTCCATGATCTCGGTAAATTCCATAGGAACTCCTTTTTTAACCCAGTATTCTCCTATTTTTTCTGCAAAAATAGGTTTTGATGGTTTATTTTTTATATCATTTTCATGATAATATTTTGAAATAACTTTTGAAGTTCCAATCCCTTGTAAGAGTTTTTCGTTTATATATTCCTTAGTTATCTTTATATCAGGAGTGAAAGATTTTAATATTTCAATTAACGCATCCGAATCAACATAGTCTTCCAACTCTCCATTTTTTAGGATGTGATAATTATTGTTTAATAAGCCAGATGCCTCTAACATGGCTATTTCTTTTTCCTTGTCTCTGTCACAGACCAAAAAGAATATATCATTTTTTACATGCAACACACTTAATAATGTTTTTAAATTATGCTCAGAATATGGAAATAATTTTACTGAAAATTTATCAATATTAAACCCTATTGAATTAAAAATCTTTGGAAACAAAGCTATCTCCGACTTACCCTCGACTAACAAATAGGCTTCTTTCGGGATAGAAAAATTTTCATTAGTTAATGAATTATTAAGCCAATAAATAGCATTCCCTTCCGCACATGCTTTTGCGGATTCAATCGGAGAAATGATATAAATTTCATGTCCATTTCCACATAACGCATTGACTCCTATGTTGAAAATTCTTTTTTTCTTAAAATCAGATTCAAGAAATCCATGCACATAACCTATTATCAAGGCAAAGTCACTGTAAACAGATAACTTGTTGTATATCTTCGTTTTATAGTATAATAAAATAGAATTATTTTTAATTTTCAAATCGGTAATATCAATTTTTTTATCAATTTCAAATCCATTTTCTAACCCCCACTTTAAAGCGGCAAGAACATTTTGTTCCCCGCCAAGCAATTCAAACATTTCGATATGATCGTTTTGCTTTTCCATTATTTTTTTAAAGAACTAAATCAATATGATTGATACCCCGCTGTCTTACCCTTCAGCGAGGTCATTTTTGGCAGTTTGCCACTTAGAAAAATAACCTCCGTTACCTCTTCCGTTGTTCTGCCCGCCGTGTCAACCATCACATCCGAACCAGCCCGATACAACGGCTCTCGTTCGGCGAGCAAGGCGGCGGTTTCTATCTCCAGATTATTCCCCTGATTAGTTAACCGGGGCCGCTGTCCGACCGTGTTTTTATCCTGCCGCAGCCGGGCTAACGTAGTTGCCAAATCCGTCCGCAGCCAGATCACGAAGGCCTGTTTGCGCAGCAGCTTCCATTCTTGCTGATGAAGAATCGCACCGCCGCCCGTGGCAATCACTGTGTTTCGCCAAGAAGTCAGCTCAACCAGCAAATGCCGCTCCTGCTCACGGAAATACTGCCAACCGTGCCGGGTAACTGCCTCGGCGATAGAGCAGCCCATGCGCCTGATTAGTATCGCGTCGGTGTCAGCAAACTCATAACCACAAAGCTGCGCTAAAAGTCGGCCAACCGCTGTCTTACCGGTAGCGCGGAAACCGGTCAGCACGATCAGTTTATCTTTCCACGCAGCCACTTCCGTCATCAGCTCCACCTTCCGTCATCAGTCCCTTTCCGTCGCGCTGCGCCTGCGATAAGACTACAGCACTTTGCGCACATCGGCAAGAGAGCTGTGTGCTTTGAACTTACGCGAAGGATGAAGTCGGAAAAACGGTTTACTACTGATACGTTCGCTGGTTTTGTCGAGGCGTTGAGAAATACAGAGAAGGAGGGATTTACTGCAAGGAAGAGAAACAGCAAAAATCAGAGCACAAAGTTTCCGGGAGTGCGTACAAGGGAACATGCCACCCGCAAGCATGGCATCAAGCCCGACCGCTATTTTTTAATCCGCTATCAGGCGGACGGCAAGCGGAAAGAAGAGGGGCTGGGCTGAAGCAGGCCGTCCGCCTGATCACGGTGAAAGAAATACTGGGGGCATCCATCATTGATCTGACAGAGAGCTACAGCCACCTTGCCCCAGACGGAACACGGGCTGTAGGCTTTTTTTCCG
>JAGIXO010000182.1 GCA_026122915.1 Candidatus Electronema nielsenii
TTATCTCGAAAACGCATCGCGATTGAACATATTTTTTGTACACTCAAAGTGTTTCGCATTTTGCGCGAGCGATCAGGAGAAAACGTTTCGGCCTTCGTTTCAGCTTGATCGCAGCCGTCTATAACATGGAGCGAACAATTGATTGCGCATGACTTATGCAAAAGGTCTAATAACAAACGAGGCCGACATGACAACGCAGCCATCTGAATTCACCTCCAAGGCCTTAGTTGCCAATATCCAACAGACCGCCAGCACTGTGGAGATAGCACCCTGCTGGAAACCGCTCCAAGAGGTGGTTACACGCTACCAAGGGCTTGCCTCCCGGCTTGATCATCTGCTCTACGAAATCAGTCATCCTTACCGCAATTGGCAGCTGATCATCACTGAGCTGCGGCCCTTTGTGCTGAAGAATTTCAATCATTACCTCAGTCACGAGCAAGGGCCGGAGTGCTTTGCCCTGTTCAGCTCAATCTTTCTTGATGCGCTGAAGGATTCACGTAAGAACAGCAAGGTAGTTGCTCTGACGATGGAGGCCATGCTGGCTTACGCTGACAAGCTGATCAGCTCGCTTAATGCGCAGACACTGCCGCTCTACGGCCCGCAGCTCAATGTCTTCTTTGATCAGCTCGCCCGTTTAGACGAAATCGACAGCAGCGTGATGATGCAGATGGTGCAGGGGCATCATCCGATGAAAAAGCTGGCTGAACAGCTGCTCGTGCTGGGCCGCAGAGCAGGAGAGACCTTATTTTCTTGCGTTGCTGCTGCCCGGCTGCTGAAAAAAGTCCTCAGCCTGAACTACGATTATTGGCTGACTGAGGAAGACCCCAAGCCTTGGTTTGAGTCGCAATGCGGCGCGTTCTGCGGTGATTGGCAGGCCGGGCCGCAGCTGTCCGCTATCTCTCACGACCGGATGCGCGAGCATCTTGCTGCGTTGGAACTGATCAACATCGAGGAAGACCCGTACCAAGCTTTGAGCGAAATCATCGAGCTGCCTGCGCACATTGATATTGTTCGCTTGTATCGCGAGATTCCAGCAAAATTAGGCGAAGACAGCACTGAAGGCACTGACTCCTCTTTTGTTGAGAACCGCAAGCTCTTCTTCCTCTTCAGAATCATGGACACTGCTGGTCTCCAGCTTATTCATGAGGAAACCCTGCGGGAGATCAACCGTTCGTTAGTTCAGCTCATTCGCCGCCAGAGCTTTGACGAAATCGAGCAATTCTTCATCACCACCTTTCAGCTGCTCAAGGCCAATGTGCGCAAGTATCCGCACACCTCGCTCCAGTGTATCCAAGTCATCGGCGGCGAGGTCTTCAAGCGCGGCAATTCACGCTTAGTGGAGGCCTTTCTCTTTGAAACCGTGCGCTTCGGCTTCCAATACGCCAACGTGATGGGCGTGGATGAGGATTGGCAGCCAATCACCAACCCAGCGCATCTCGCCAACATTCGGGTCTGGCTGAACTTGATCATGCAGGAACCGAAGTGGTGTTCCACGCTCTTCTCTGCCCTGATCATCAACATCCGGCTCTCTGGCACCTGCGTTAAAGACACAGACCTCTTTCAACGCGACATTACGCAACTCCTCAATCATCCGATCAAGCCGATCTATAACCTAGCCAAGCAGTTCAGCAAACTGATGCCGGTCTTCTTCAATGAGATCGGTGCAGAAGGCGAACTGCGTGATGTCTCAACTGAATTAGATGAGCTGCATAAGCGGCATGATGTGCTGATTCACTTTCTCCGCAAGCAGTCGCATGTCGAGTCATCCAACCTGATTGTTGGCTTCATCCGGGCGATCTTTGTCTTCTGGATCAGCTTGGATAAAAACCACCTGCGGCCTTATCTGCCTGATGAAATCCTTGGTCAGGTGGAGACCGCCGGGCCGTTTGTGGACGAGCTGCATCTGCTGGCCCGGCGTGTCCGTGATGAGATGGAATTCAGCAGCATGGACGACTTGCTGACGTGGGACGAGGCGGAGCGCAAGGCGTGGTTGGAGCAGCAGAACGACCTTTCCGCAGGCGAGCGCAAACGTTTCGATCTGTTGGTGCGGATGTTCAAGCTGCTGCACCACAAGTACAGCCTCGGCATGGAAGAGCTGCGTTGTCAGCTCCAGCAAGCAGTCCAGAGCGGTTTCCCGGAGATGGAGCAGCTGTTGGCTGTGTTAGAGAACGGTGACACCTACAGCTGCTTAGATGCCCTGCTTACCCACTTGGAGCAGCTAAAAGAGACGATCCTCAGCGACCGCAAGTTTGAGCCAAAAGAGGAAATCTACTACAAGCGGCATATTGCGGTGGATATTCCTTCGGTCTATGGCCGCTATTCCGAGCGCAAGTTCGATGCCTGCCTCGCTTCCGCTTGGAG
>JAGIXO010000183.1 GCA_026122915.1 Candidatus Electronema nielsenii
TAGCTGAAGCAGCATAAAGTGAACTTGAATGTCATTCCGAGCGGAGCGAGGAATCTCCTCTTCGTCCTTGGCGTGAGATTTCTCGCTCCGCTCGAAATGACAGATACGACGGTTCAAATTATCTTGCTTTGGCTATAGGAGAGGCTGACGGAGCTTTTGTCTATGCGACCGACGCGCTGCTGGCGAAAAAAGCCAAGGTCATCCTTCACGTGCCTGAAGAGCTGCACGACAGGATCGTCTATCCGATGGCGGTGACCGCATCCGGCCTGAAGAACGCGGCTGCCAAGGAGTTCGCCGCTTATTTGAGCGGCCCGGAGGCCAAGGCGGTGCTGGAGAAGTACGGCTTTGAGGTTGAGAACTAAGCATCTGATAGATCGCCGAGATTGTGCCTCAGTCAGTGGAGGAGATGGATATTCGGCCCGGCAGCGAGGTCGTTGCGGTGTTCAAGGCTTTGGCGTTCCGGCAATTGTATTGACCTTACCCCCTTCTCAGCGCTCTTCGAGAGAATTCCCACTTTCCCCTACCATCCCGCTGCAAGATAGTGTATGCTGTCTGTTTTTCCTGCCCGGCGGAGCCGCTGCCATTCATGCTGAACACTGCTTCGCCCCATTCTGAACTGCAATTATGCTTTCCGCAAACATCATAACAAGGAGAACACTATGAAACTGATCCTTCTCGGCGCACCTGGCGCAGGTAAAGGTACTGTAGCTAAACTGCTGACTGCCATTGACGGCTCTGTCCAAATTTCCACTGGCGACATCCTGCGCGGTGCAGTCCAAGCCGGAACAGAACTGGGTAGAGAGGCTGAAGGCTACATGAAGCGCGGCGACCTCGTGCCAGATTCCCTGATCATGGGCATCATGGAGAAACGCCTGCAAGAGCCAGACTGTGCCAAAGGCTTTCTGCTGGACGGTTTTCCGCGTACCATTCCGCAGGCCGAAGAGCTGAAAAAGCTCTTAGTCAAGCTGGGCATCACCCTTGACTGCGTGGTAAGCATTGACGTGCCGAAAGATATCATTCTTGACCGCCTCTGCACCCGCCGCACCTGCGAAAACGCCAAGTGCCAAGCGATTTACAACGTTAAATCCAACCCGCCCAAGCAGACCGGACTCTGCGATAAATGCGGAGCCAAGGTTGTGCAGCGCGAGGACGAGACTGAGGAGGCCATCAGCCACCGCCTTGCCACTTACAACGAGAAAACTTCTCCGCTGATTGGTTTCTACAAGAAAGAAGGGAAGTTGCTTTCGGTGGAAGCAGTGAGCAGCGACGCAGTTATTGCCGCAGTCAAGAAAGAACTGCATCTGTAAAAGCCGTTGCTGTGTTTCGGGCAGAAGACTCCTTCTGCCCTTGCTTTTCCAACCCTTATCCCTATTTTCCGCCATGTGTGATGCCGCTCTCATCCAGACTAATCTGCCGGAACTGAACCTGCTGCACCGGGGCAAGGTGCGCGACATGTATGAAATTCCCGGTCATGCGGACAAGCTGCTCCTGATCGCCACTGACCGGATTTCTGCTTACGATGTGGTGATGAATGAACCGGTGCCGGGCAAAGGCAAGGTGCTGACCGAGATTTCCCTGTTCTGGTTCAAGCTGCTGGCTGACATCGTCCCCAACCACCTACTTTCCGTCGAGGTTGATCAGTACCCAGCTGTCTGCCAGCAGTACCGCGAGCAGCTCGAAGGCCGCTCCATGCTCGTGCGCCGCACCAAGGTGATGCCGATTGAGTGCATCGTCCGGGGCTATCTCTCCGGCTCCTTCTGGTCGGCCTACAAAAAGAGTACCACGGTCTGCGGCTTCGCCCTGCCTGCGGGCCTGCGCGAGTCGGACAAGTTCCCGCAGCCGCTCTTCACGCCTTCAACCAAGGCCGAGCAGGGCCTGCATGACGAAAACATCTCCTTGGCGCAGATGGAGGAAATCGTCGGCAAGGAGACAGCAAGCAAGATGGCGGAGATCAGCGTCCGCCTCTACGAGAAGGCAGCGCACTACGCTCTGGGCAAGGGAATCATTATTGCTGACACCAAGTTCGAGCTGGGCATGGTGGGTGGTGAGCTAATTTTGATTGACGAGGTGCTGACCCCGGACTCTTCCCGTTTCTGGCCAGTGGATGAGTACGCGCCCGGCAAAGGACAGCCGAGCTTTGACAAGCAGTTCCTCCGCGATTACCTTTCCTCGCTGGATTGGAACAAGCAACCTCCGCCACCCCCGCTGCCGCAGGAGATTGTCGAGAAGACGGCGGCAAGGTATGAGGAAGCACGGCAGCGGTTGACTGCGGTACGTTGATGCACATGGAGGGGCGAAAAATCTTTCGCCCTTACACCGCCTTGCCCTACGATGCCTTCACAACCAGCAC
>JAGIXO010000184.1 GCA_026122915.1 Candidatus Electronema nielsenii
TTTGCCGGATTCATTCTTCAATTCGGCCACATCAGCAGCCTGCACAGGAATATATCGATCCGCCGAGCAAACCTGCTGAAGGGCTTTTTCTGCCAGCAGATGGGCTGTCCGCAGACTGCCGTTGGCTTGCTCAAAAATTCTGTGTACCGCTTCCCCGCTGAAAGCCCGCCCGCTATCCGTAGCAGACAGTCCGGCAGCCTTGAGCCGAAAGTTGAGATACGCGGCAAGTTCCGCTTCAGTGAGCGGCTCTAACTGATGGCCGGGCTGGATGTCCATATCCGCGCAGTAGGCACGCAGTTGGTTGATGCGGTCGTTCAAGGCCGGGCGGCCTGAAAGAATAACTTGCAACACCTGCTGTTCATCAGCAACGAAAGCTGTCCGCAGCAGACGCTCTAACGCGGCAGGAAACATTTTCTCTGCCTGATCAATGATCAACAGGAATTTTTTTCTCTGCGCCCGGCATTGCTCTATCTGACCGTGCAGCCAAGCAGGCATATCTGGCTGTGGCTGAAAACCTAACTGCTGGCAAACAGCCAGAAGCAGCTCATCAAAGGAACCTGCTGGGCTATCGAGATACACCGCTTGCAACTCAGCAGGCAGCAGTCGGGCTAACAGCTGGCAAAGCATGGTTTTACCCGTGCCTTCTGCGCCAGTCAGCCGGATGACCGCATTGCCGTTCTGAAGATCAGCATATACCCGGCGGAGAATGTTAGTCCGGTCTGCTTCTGGGAAGAAAATGTCCGTATCCGGCTCCTCAGCAAACGGTGCTTTGGTAAAGCCAAAATATTCAAGATACATGTTTGTTTAATATGTTCAGATAGAAATTACGCCCTGCGGTCAAAGGGAGGAGGTGTCAGACAGCACAGTTTGGATTAAATCCAACGAATTTTCTGCATATTTTTCCGACAAAAGATGGACTTTGCCGGAACCAAACTGCATGGACACCTCCACTATTATCAGACAGGAGAGCGGTTCTGTAAACATCTTTCTATAGGCTGGACGGTTTTTTCTGTTGCTTTCCGGGGGAATTTTGTATTATGCCGGAGCGGTCGTCTCAGGCCCGCTTTGTCCTTTTTTCAACCTTCTTGCGAGGTGCTATCATGCTGCGAATTGCTTCCCTACTTCCTTTCTTAATCCTTCCGGCTGCCGCAGCCGTTGCCGTTGCTGCTGACAAAGCCACTGAAACCGTCTCCACGTTGAACGGCCAGACCGCTGTAGCGGTAACGATCTACAATCAGGATTTAGCCTTAGTGCGGGACAGCCGCAGTATCAGCCTTGCTCCGGGCCAACAGACCTTAGCGTTCCGTGAGGTTAGTGCTAAAATCCGCCCTGAAACTGCGTTACTCGCTGCGCCAAGCCTGAAGGTGTTGGAGCAGAACTTTGAGTATGACCTGCTCACACCAGAAGCTCTTCTCAATAAATACGTGGGCAGAACGGTCAAATTGATCAAGACACATCCCACCACTGGTGAAGAGGCAGCAGAAGAGGCAACTGTCCTCAGCGCGGGCAGCGGCACGGTGCTCAAGGTCGGCGACCGCATTGAAGCCGGAGTGCCGGGCCGCTTGGTCTTCCCGGATGTGCCGGAGAATCTGCGTGACAGGCCGACTCTGACCATGCTGGTGGACAGCAAAGACGGCGGCAAGCAGGATGCTGTTCTCAGCTATTTAACCGGTGGATTATCGTGGAAGGCGGATTATGTGGCCGAGTTAGGAACGGATGATGCCAGCATTAATCTGAGCGGTTGGGTAACTTTGACCAATGAGAGCGGTGCGAGCTATCAGAACGCCAAGCTCCAGTTGGTGGCGGGCGAAGTGAACCGTGCGCCGGAGCCGATGCAGCCGAGGTTGATGGGTATGAGACTGGCCGCCGCGCCGATGGAAGAGGCGATGGACACTGGCATGGCCGAGGAGTCTATGTTTGAGTATCATCTCTATACGTTGGGTCGCCCAACGACGATCAAGGAGAAGCAGAGTAAGCAGGTTTCCCTCTTACAGGCAACCGGGGTAAAGGTGAAGAAAGAGTTTGTCCTCCAAGGTGCTAATTACTACTACGGCAGTCAGGCAGGCGACTTGGGCCGCAAGATCAAGGTTGGGGTCTTTTTGGAGCTGAAGAACGCTAAAGAAGCAGGAGCAGGTCAGCCGCTGCCTGCGGGTGTGATGCGGGTCTACAAGAAAGACAGCTCCGGCAGTCTCCAGTTTGTTGGTGAAGACCGGATTGATCATACCCCAGAGAACGAAATCGTCCGCCTCAAGTTGGGTGAGGCTTTTGACGTAACCGCAAACAAGAAGCAGACCGATTTT
>JAGIXO010000185.1 GCA_026122915.1 Candidatus Electronema nielsenii
TTTTTTGTGAGGAGAGCCGATCAGAGGCAGTGTATGAGCAGGTGCAAACTCATTGATTCCACCCTGAGAGAAGGAGCGCAGGCACCGGGCGTTGCCTTCACCGCAGCAGCCCGCCTGCGCATTATTGCTGGGCTGAGTCAGGCAGGCATTGACGAAATTGAGCTGGGCGCAGCTTCGCCGCTGCATCCGTGGCTGCCGGAGCTGCTCCACGAAGCCCGCGATCTTGTTGCCCAATCCTGCTCTCTTGCTCTCTGGTGCCGCTGCAAGGACGACGACATCGCCTTTGCCGCTGCCTGTCATCCCGACGTGCTGTCGCTGTCCATCCCCGTGTCTGACCGCCACATCCGCGAGCGTCTGCGCAAAGACCGCAGCTGGGTGCGCGAGACGCTGATTCATTCTATCGAGCTGGCCTTGTCGCTGGGCATTCCTTCCATTTCTGTTGGCTTAGAAGATGCCTCCCGCGCCGAGTTAGACTTTGTTTGCGCAATGGCAACGACTGCTGCGCAGCACGGGGCATCTCGCATCCGCTTGGCAGACACCGTGGGCATTTGCTCGCCTGGCAGCATCAGCGAACTGGTGCTGGCGGTGAAAGGCGCGGTCAGCCTGCCGGTCGGGGTGCATTGCCACAATGATTTCGGCATGGCGACGGCTAATTCCATCGCCGCGCTGGAGGCAGGAGCCAACAGCCTTGATGCCACGGTGCTGGGTCTCGGCGAACGAACCGGCTGCTGCCGTCTTGAGGAGGCGGTCGGTTATCTCGCCTTAGTGCAGGGAAATCGCAGATACAAGCCTGAGCATTTGCCTGCGCTTTGCCATACCGTGGCTGAGGCTGCCGGGCGCAAGATTGCCGCGAACCATCCGTTGGTCGGTGCGGACATCTTCACCTGCGAGACCGGCCTGCATCAGCACGGGCTGGCGGTTAATCCAGCCACCTACGAGCCGTATCCGCCCGAACGTGTGGGCAGCACCCGCACCCTCCGCTTTGGGCAGAAAACGGGCTTCCGGGCCGTAGCTCTGCATTTAGCCAAGCACGGCCTGCATCTTACTGAAAGCGAGATACAACAGTTGACCAAGCAGGTTCGTGCCTGCGGTGCTGTCCTCAATGAGGGAGAATTGCTCCGTTTTGCTGTTGCAGCAAAATAGGGCGAACACAGGGGTTCGCCCCTACGGAACATTGCCATTCCCATTCCTGTAAGGCAAATAAGGACGGACCACACCAGTGTCCTTTGCCGATGAACAGTAAACCCGACCGCAAGGCCGCACTATTGAGGTACTATCCATGAACAGCGAGGGCTGCATTTTTCCTCCGTCCCGTTTCACTACCGAGGCTTTAGAAGTTAAGGCACTCTACCGCATCGTCAAGCTGATCGATTCTGCCGTGCATCTTGATACGGTTTTGTCTTCTATTCTCAAGGTCTTACACGACACCTTGCGGATGGAACGCGCCACCTTAGCCCTGCTTGATGAAGGAGGCCAGCGGCTGTCCATCTGCGCTTCCTACGGCCTGACTGTCGAGGAGGAACAGCGCGGGGTTTATAACTTAGATGAGGGCATCTGCGGCAAGGTGTTCAGCACCGCGTCTCCCTTTATTGTCCCGGATGTGAGCAATGAACCGCTCTTCCTCAACCGCACAGGTTCCCGCCCGATGTACAGCAAGACGAAAATTTCGTTCATCGGTGTGCCAGTGCTGCTCGGCGAACAGCCTGTCGGCGTGCTGAGTGTGGACAGGCTGTTCGGCATGGAAGTCTCCTTTGAGGAAGATGTCCGTTTCCTCACCGTACTGGCGACGCTGATCGCTCAATTCCTCAGCCTCAACCGGGCGATCAGCCGCGACCGCCAACAGTTGGTGCAGGAGAATCTGAGCCTGAAAGCCCAACTCCACGACCGCTACCATAAGCACTACATTATCGGCCATTGCAAGGCCATGCAAGAGGTGTTCTGGAGCATTGAACGGGTGGCACCCAGCCAGGCCACTGTGCTGCTGCTGGGTGATTCAGGCACAGGCAAGGAGATGGTTGCGCAGGCCATTCATGAGGCGAGTACGCGCCGCGACAGGCCCTTTATCAAGATTAACTGCGCTGCCCTGCCTGAAGCCTTATTGGAGAGTGAGCTGTTTGGGCATGAAAAAGGAGCCTTTACCGGTGCGGGCGGCACACGTATTGGGCGATTTGAGATGGCGGATAAAGGTTCTCTCTTCCTTGATGAAATAGGCGAGATGCCCTTGCTGCTTCAGTCGAAGCTGCTGCGGGTCTTGCAA
>JAGIXO010000186.1 GCA_026122915.1 Candidatus Electronema nielsenii
CCCACTACCGCCTATTTTCAACGACCTGTTGCGGCGTTCATTGCCTTCACGCCAGCCAGCACGTGCCGCCTTCCTGTCCGGCACGATGCAGAGGACGGCGCATCACTCCTGCCCACTCACTTTGGCCCAGCTGTCCTTCAGCGTAACGATGCGGTTATAGACCTGCTTGCCCGGCTGGCTTTCTTTGCTGTCCAAGCAGAAATAGCCCTGCCGCTCGAACTGGAAGCGGTCGGCCAAGGTTGCGCTGGCAAGAGACGGCTCCAGAATGCAGTTGTCCAGCACCTTCTTGGAGTCAGGATTGAGGAATTCCTTGAAGTCGCGCTCCTTGTCCGCATCTGGATGCTCGGCGGTGAAGAGGCGGTCATAGAGGCAGACGCGGGCCGGAATGCCGTGCCGTGCGGACACCCAATGGATGGTGCCTTTGACCTTGCGCCCGTCCGGCGTTGAACCGCCTTTCGTTTCCGGGTCGTAAGTGCAGTGCAGCTCGACCACCTCGCCCTGCGCGTTCCTCACCGCCTGCTGACAGGTGATCAGGTAGGCATAGCGCAGGCGCACCTCGCGGCCTTCAGAGAGCCGGAAGAACTTCTTCGGCGCGTTCTCCATATAATCACCGCGCTCGATGTACAGCTCCCGGCAGAAGGGCAGCTTGCGCGTTCCCATGTCCGGGTTCTGCGGATGGTTTTGCGCCTCAAGCTCCTCTGTCTGTTCTTCCGGGTAATTGGTGATGATCACCTTCAGCGGCTCCAGAACCCCCATCACTCTGGGCGCATGAATGTTCAGATCATCGCGCACTGAATTCTCCAGTACGCCCATGTCAATCCACGATTCCCGCTTGCCCACGCCCACGGTGGCGCAGAAGCTGCGGATCGAGGCGGGCGTGTAGCCACGGCGGCGCAGGCCGGATATAGTCAGCATCCGGGGATCATTCCAGCCGTCCACGTAGTTCTCATTCACCAATTGCAGCAGCTTGCGCTTGCTCATCACCGTGTAATTGATGTTCAGGCGGGCGAACTCGTATTGACGCGGGTGACAGGGCGTTTGCAGCGTGTCCAAGACCCAGTCGTACAAAGCGCGGTTGTTCTCGAATTCCAAAGTGCAGATGGAGTGGGTGATGCCCTCGATCATGTCTGACAGGCAGTGGCAGAAATCGTACATCGGATAGATGCACCACGTGCTGCCCGTGCGGTGGTGGCTGCTCTTGAGAATGCGGTAGATGACCGGGTCGCGCATGATGATGTACGGCGAGGCCATGTCGATCTTGGCCCGCAGCGTGCATGTGCCTTCCTCCAGCTCGCCGTTCTTCATCTGCTCGAACAGGGCAAGGTTCTCTTCGAGAGAGCGGCTGCGGTAGGGGCTGTCCTTGCCTGGCTCGGTCAGCGTGCCCCTGTGCTCGCGCATCTCATCGCCGTTCAGATGGCAGACATAGGCTTTGCCCATGTTGATGAGCTGCACTGCGAAGCCGTGCAGCTGCTCGAAATAGTCTGAGGCGTAACAGAGATGCTCGCCCCAGTCAAAGCCGAGCCAGCGCACGTCCTGCTGAATGGACTCGACATACTCCACCGACTCCTTGCTGGGGTTGGTGTCGTCGAAGCGCAGATGGCAGGCTCCGTTGTTTTCCTGCGCAATGCCGAAGTTCAGGCAGATGGACTTGGCATGGCCTATGTGCAGGAAGCCGTTCGGCTCCGGCGGAAAGCGGGTGACGATGCTGGTGTGCTTGCCGGAGGCAATATCTTCAGCAACGATCTGCCGGATGAAATCAAGGGGCTTGTCGGAGGAAGCAGCAGTCTTATCCATAAAAAATAGAAAATTCTTTTTGTTGTAATTTAATTGCTATTTGTAAGTATACACCACTTTGGTAAGTGTATTTGATCTGTTATCCAATTCCATCAATTTAACCATATCAATAATACCTTCAGCAGAAGTTTTAGCTTCTGTTCTTATCATCCCTCTTGTTGCAGAAATAGATTCTAATGAATTCATAGCAATCCCATTTTCTAATGAGATATAAAATTTACCCCTTCTGGGGGGCGATTCTGTAATTGGCTCGAAATTCGAATTGAAAAAATCAACAGCATTTTTTCTATAGAAGATGGGTATGAAATTTTTATATTTTTCTTTCATTTCTATAGAAATGATCCTCATATAACATGCGCGTTCAGTGTTAACGTGTAGTTTTATTTTTTCTCCAAATCTATTAGGAATGCGAATTAGGAGTTGAAAATAG
>JAGIXO010000187.1 GCA_026122915.1 Candidatus Electronema nielsenii
GTTCAGCTTCATGCCGCCTTTGTTCGCATTCACCCCTTTGCTGACGGCAATGGCCGATTAGCCCGTTTGGTTGCCAACTTGCCTGTATTACGGGCTGGATTACCACCAATCATCATCCCCAGAGAACAGCGCAAGGAATATATCGACACTTTGGCGACTTGGCATTACGCCGCTGGGCAGATCAAAGCCGGTGACGAGCTGCTGGCTGCGCCGGAAGAGTTGACGGTGTTTGCGGAATTCTGCGGACGGGCGTGGCAGGAATCAATCTTGCTGGTGGAAGAGGCAAGAAAAAGGCAGGAGGCACGTCGCCTCTGTCAATCAACCTAAAGAATGCCATGTATGCCGAAGACGATCTCCTCATGATTTCCGCGCTGCAACATCTGCTCTTTTGCCCGCGCCAATGTGCCCTCATTCACCTTGAGCAGATATGGACGGAGAACCGGCTCACTGCTGAAGGGCGGCTCATGCACGAGCATGTGCATGAGGCGGGCAGTGATTCCAGAGGCGCGGTGAAGATTGAATATGACATGCCGCTTCGTTCCCTGCGGCTCGGCTTGTCAGGTAGGGCAGACGTGGTGGAAATGCGGCGGCAACCAGACAGAACATGGCAGCCCTTTCCGGTAGAATACAAGCACGGTAAGCCGAAAAAGGATGACAGCGATTTGGTGCAGCTCTGCGCCCAAGCTCTCTGCTTGGAGGAAATGCTGGGCTGCTCGGTTCCAGCGGGGGCGTTTTATTATGGAGTGAAGAAGCGGCGTACCGAGGTGGCCTTTGATCAGCGGCTGCGTCGAGTCACCGAAGAGGCGGCGGCCCAGCTCCATACGCTGCTTTCTGGCACGATTACACCTGCGCCGGAATATGGCAAACGCTGCGAAAGCTGCTCCCTAATTGACACCTGTCTTCCCCAAACTGCCGGAAGAAAAGACCGAGTTAGCAAGTACATGACAAGGATGACGACACTATGAAAACGCATCTTAACACCCTGTTTGTAACGACTCAAGGAGCCTATTTAGCCAAAGACGGAGAGACGGTGGCGGTGCGGATTGAAGGGGAAACCAAGCTCCGCCTGCCTGTGCATACCTTGGGTGGGATTGTCTGCTTTGGCAATGTCGGATGCAGCCCCTTTCTCCTCGGCTTTTGCGGTGAGAAGAACGTAGCGGTGAGCTTTCTTGATGAGCATGGCCGCTTTTTGGCGCGGGTGATCGGGCCTGTCTCTGGCAATGTCCTGCTCAGGCGGGAGCAATACCGCCGCGCCGATGACTTGGCTTTTTCCGCCAAGATGGCGCGCGCTTTTCTCAGCGGCAAAGTGGGCGGCAGCCGGAATGTGCTTTTACGCGTGGTGCGCGATCATGGCGACAAGGTGGATGTGGAGCAGATCAAGCAAGCCACTGACCGCCTTGGCGCGTCGCTGCGGCGGCTTCAGGAGGAGCTAGATTTGGATGCAGTGCGCGGCGTGGAAGGCGATGCTGCCCATGTTTATTTCCAGCATTTTGATCATCTCATTCTGCGTAATAAAGAGGATTTCTTCTTCCGCGAACGCAGCCGCAGGCCGCCGCTTGATCGGGTCAACTGCCTGCTCTCGTTCCTTTATACGCTGGTTATGCACGATGTGCGTTCGGCGTTAGAATGCACCGGGCTTGATCCCGCAGTTGGCTTCCTTCATCGTGATAGGCCGGGCCGTCCTGGTCTGGCGTTGGATATGATGGAAGAATTTCGCCCGTTGGCAGATCGTCTTGCTCTGTCGCTGATCAACCTTGGCCAGCTCCAGGGCAAGGATTTTGTCGTCAGCGAGAGCGGCGGGGTGCGGATGAAGGACGATGCCAGAAAGACGCTCCTGACTGCCTATCAGGAGCGCAAGCAAGACCTGCTGGAGCATCCCTTTTTGGGCGAAAAGATGCCGCTCGGCCTGTTCTTTCATACGCAAGCCCTGCTCTTGGCCCGCTTCCTACGAGGTGATTTAGACGGCTATCCGCCGGTGATGTTTGGATGAAGCCGGAACCAGGCTGTCTGTTGACGTTGTCTTAGGCGTGGATTAGCACCGGTTGGATGCAACTCCCAAGGGAGTTAGGTAGCAACTCCCAAGGCTGTTGGGTGGCAACTCCCAAGGGAGTTGCCAAAGCCTGCGCAGAGAAAGAACTCTCGTCGTCGCCCTCTTCACGAGAGCGCGGATTGAAACGGATAAGGTGCAATCAACCTAATGTGCAACTCTTT
>JAGIXO010000188.1 GCA_026122915.1 Candidatus Electronema nielsenii
CACCGGTGCTGGTTTGGGGCAAACCGCCTTTCCCATGCACATGATTGAACATTCTCTGAGCGCACTGTATAACGTTGCGCACGGGGCAGGTCTGGCTGTGGTTATTCCGGGCTGGCTGCGCTGGCGGCTGCCGCAGGACGCAGCTCGGATTGCCCGACTGGGCCGCAGTGTCTTTAATCTGGTTGGTGGAACAGATGCGGAGAGTGCCGAGCAGACTATCCTTGCCTTCCGCAACTGGTTCAGCAAGGTCGGCAGCCCGGTCACGTTGGCCGAGCTGAATATCCCAGCCATCGATATTCCTCAAATTGCTGCTAACGCGCTGACTTTGGCCCGTCTCTGGCGGTTAGACGCATATTCGCAGGATAATATCGAGGCTGTTCTTTCCCTCTGCCAATAAAAGATACAGCGCGGCAGCAGAAAAAACATGACAATTGCTTTGATCTACGTTACAAAAGAAGAATCTGCCCTCCCGCTGCCGTAGAGCGGAAAAGCAGTTGCAAGCCGCGCCGGAACAGCTATACTATCCGCTGTTTTCCAGATTAATCTCCGGCAGCAGTTCAGCGGCCCCGCCGTTCTGTTCTGTTGCTTTCAGCTTGAAGGTGTCCTGTCAGATGACCACGAATTCCATATCTTTCCCCGGCCAGCCCGCGCCCGCAACGTGGCTCAGTGATTTTGACAAATATTTGATCGGAGAAGGTACGCATGAGCGGGCCTATGAAAAACTCGGTGCGCATTTAGTCTCCTTTGAGGGGAAGGCGGGCATCGTCTTCGCGGTCTGGGCACCCAATGCCCGCGAAGTCAGCATAATTGGCGAGTTCAACAGCTGGGACGGGAAGAACCATCCCATGTACTCCAGCGATTCGGGTATCTGGAGCCTGTTTATCCCCGGCCTGAAAGAATACACGGTCTATAAATACCGACTCATCACCCAGCAGAATGAGCAGTTTGACAAGTCCGATCCTTACGGCTTTGCGATGGAGTTGCGTCCTGCTACCGGTTCAGTAGCGGTCAATCTGGACAGCTATCAGTGGGGCGATGGCCAGTGGCTGAACGAACGGGCGCAGCGGCAGTCCTTAGATAGTCCTATTTCGATTTATGAAGCGCATCTGGCTTCTTGGCAAAGGCAGCCCGACGAAAAATACGGTAGTCGTTATCTGACCTATCGAGAGCTGACCGAGACCATGATTCCCTATGTTCTCAAGATGGGTTATACGCACATTGAGCTGCTGCCCATTGCCGAGCATCCATTTGATGGCTCTTGGGGCTATCAAGTGCTGGGCTTCTTCGCCCCGACCAGTCGTTTTGGCACCCCGCAGGATTTCATGTATTTTGTCGATCAATGCCACCAGCATAATATCGGCGTAATCGTGGACTGGGTGCCTGCTCATTTCCCGAAAGATGGAGCGGGCCTCAACTATTTTGACGGCACCCATCTCTATGCCCACGAAGACCCCCGCCAAGGTGAGCATCAGGACTGGGGCACGATGATTTTTAACTATGGCCGCAACGAGGTGCGTTCCTTCCTGATTTCCAATGCTCTGTTCTGGATCGAGAAATACCACATTGACGGCCTGCGCGTGGATGCGGTGGCTTCGATGCTCTATCTCGATTACTCGCGCAAAGAAGGCGAGTGGTTGCCCAACGAGCACGGCGGTCGCGAGAATTTGGCCGCGATCAGCTTTCTCCGCAAGACCAACGAGGTTGTGCATGGTCTGTTTCCGGGCATTCTCACTATTGCCGAGGAATCGACCTCTTGGCCGATGGTCTCGCGTCCTACTTGGTTAGGTGGCCTCGGATTCAGTCTCAAATGGAACATGGGCTGGATGCACGATACTCTCAGCTATATGTGCCACGACCCGATTCATCGCCGTTTTCATCACAACGAGATGACCTTCGGGATGCTTTATGCTTTCCATGAAAATTTCATTCTGCCAATTTCGCATGACGAGGTGGTGCATGGCAAAGGGTCTTTAGTCAACAAGATGCCGGGCGATGACTGGCAGAAATTCGCCAACTTGCGCGCCTATCTTGGCTTCATGTGGAGCTATCCGGGCAAAAAGTTACTTTTCATGGGCTGTGATTTCGGCCAGTGGCAGGAATGGAATCACGACAAGGGCTTGGAATGGCAGGCATTAGAAGCAGAAAATCATCAGGGTGTTCAGCGTTTTGTGCAAGACTTAAACCAAGTGTACAAAA
>JAGIXO010000189.1 GCA_026122915.1 Candidatus Electronema nielsenii
TCCGCAGCGATTCAAGCTCATCCGCTGTCAGGCTGCGCTTGGCAGATTAAGATGCAGGCCAAACTGCTCGGCCAGAGTAACGACCATTCGTTGATAATAAAGATGACGCAGGCCGCGCATGTCCGCCAGCGTTAAATCCGACGTGCGGTAGCGAACAGCATCATGGCCCATGTTGGCCGCATAATGCCCCCAAGGAATGTAGGAATTGCGGCGCAGGTATTCAAAAACATGGGTGTCTTGATCGCAACGGCCAACAATCTCGCTGCCGCCCTGCACACCGGGCCTCAGCACCATGATTTCTTTGTAGCGGTCAGGAAGATGTGGGTTGTTGGCGATGGTTTCAAACAGCTCGAAATCGTCAATGTCCGCCTTGCCGGGCCGCAAATAACGCAGGCCAATGGGATCGCCTTTCTCGTTGAATTCCATCTGGCAGCAGGTTTTCGCCAGCAGCATCAGCTCTACAGGATCAGTGGAATTGGCGGCTACAGCATATTTAATCGGCAAGGGCAGACTGTTGATAACCGCCTGCGGGTCGGCAATACCTGCTATAGATTGAGACAGCGAGCAGTCCGGCTGTGGCGCAATCTTGATCATGCTGAGGTTCGCAGCGCGCGCTGCTGCCCAAACCGAATCAATATAGGTCGCCCCGTGAAAGGGAAACGCGTTGGGAATTTCGTAAATCCAGCGACCATTTGTTTCTTGAACATCGCCCGAGGGGAAATTCGCTTGATTGTCCACTACGGTGCCGTCGGGCAGTGTGCCGAGACGCAGCAAAAAATCTTGGTCTCGCAAATTACGAACAGCATAGCTTGGTCGGTGTACGCCGACCCGAAATTTCCCTGTGGATGTCACGCAGGTTCTTAGCATGGCGGTCATCTGGCTGCTGCCGGAAAGAAACATGTTTTTCGACAAAAACGTTGCGCTCACGAAAACTTTCTGGTCATAATAGACCATGCAGCATGATTTTTCACCTCATTTTCAGAGAGACTGACAGGATACGTCAAGTAGGCAATGGGAGTTCCACGAGTAATCTTTCGGGTCTGCGAGACCCTGAACTGTCCGAAGTTCCAGTACGGTGATTCCTTCACGGTTTCTGGCGTGGCAGTGATGATGCGGACCAACGGCGGAGACAGCTCCTTTGTCAACAGTACCGCTGTTCATACTAATCAGAACCGGGAAAATTGTGAAATTCTCTACGGCGATTTAGTCAAAATCATCATCAAATATGAGCGTGCCGACCAAATCCCAGACTGTCTGATTTCCTGCACCGGCTGCACCGGCTCCCTCCGCTTAGAACACAACCGGAATAGAAAAACTGGCCCAGAGCAGGAAGCTCTGCTGAACAGCAACAAGGAGCTATCCACTCTGCTTGATGAATTGAGCCGCTTCCCTTTTTTCCAGATCATCAGCCATGAAAGTTTAGCTGAATTGCTGCGCCATGCCGAGCTGGAGGAATTTAAAAAAGATGACATTATCATCCGTCAAGGCGCACCGGGTAGTAAGTTGTATATCGTGGCCGAGGGTAAGGTGAGCATTCTCAACGATACCGGTATTTCTATCTCGACCTTAGAGCAGGGGGAAGTTTTCGGCGAAATGAGCCTGATCTGTGACGAGAACATCGGGGCTACTGTCCAAGCGGCGATGGATTGCAAAATTCTTAGCGTCCACCACCGCCATTTTCAGCTCGTGTTAGATCGCTATCCGACCATGCAGCGTTATTTCACTAAGCTGATGGCCCAGCGTCTGAGCCGCTCGAACAAAATTCGTTTTGATGACTATGCTTCTGGGATGATTGGCAGATTAGAGGAAATTCCTCCCGAAGCCCTGTTTCAAACCCTGCACGCCAACGCCAAGACCGGTATTCTCACTATTACAGAAGTGTCAAAAGGTACGGCCCGTTTCTCGCTGCGGCAAGGTGCGCTGATCAAGGCATCTTACGACGGACAGAAGGGTAAAGAGGCGTTTTTCAAGATACTTAGGGAAAAGAAAGGTCGCTTCAAATTTAACCCTGGCTTGCCGCCAGAGGATTTTGATGCGCCTGAGATTGGTTATTTTATGAAGTTACTGATGGAAGGTCTTCAGCAGTTGGACGAAGATCGCTCTCAAAGAAAGCAAGAGCGGGAAGACGGGCCTGCTTCGCCTTAGGGCCTGTTAACACTGTTTGATTACTAAACCTCTTGCATAAGTAA
>JAGIXO010000019.1 GCA_026122915.1 Candidatus Electronema nielsenii
CCGGGAAACTTTGGATCGCCTTCTAACCCATATTTGCCGCCGAAACCGCCCGCTGCCCCAATCACACCCTGTCGGATGTCCCATGTGACCTTGACTGCCGCTTTAATTTCACCCCAAGGCGAGGCAACGATCACCTGATCACCGTCAGCGATACCGAGCTTTTTTGCATCCATCCAATTGATCCAGACAGGATTGCTGCTACATTGGTTCATCAAGGCCGGATTCCAGCAGGTGGAAGTGTGTTCATGCTCCAGCACTCGGAAGTAGCCGAGAATCAACGGATAGTCAGTATCAGGCCGCAGCTCCGGCCAATCCTCCCACGGCGGAAGATAATCAGGCAGGGCATTCAATCCGGCCTTTTCTGCGACCGGATTGATGAAATTGTACTTACTGGTCACGCTGTGGCCGGAAGCTCCGTAGCCGGGCGGCGGGTTGATAGAACCCCACTGCTCATATTTGCGGAACGCCTGCGGATCAGTGATAAAATAGCCGGTCTCGCGCAGCTCCTCCAGTGTCACCCGCTGATTGCGGAGCTGGTTGCGCATGTATTCCTCTTCGTTCTGCCACGGGAAGAACTCGCCAACGCCCAGCCGCTGCGCCAGCTCGGTGAAAATCCGCACCACCGGTCTCGAATCATACAGGGGCTGCACCGCTTTCTCTCCGAGAGAAATGAAAGATTCGTACATCCAGTCCGAGGCCACGCGGCTTTGCTCTAAATAGGTGCAATCAGGCAGCACCACGTCGCACAGCTCCGCCGTGTTGCTCATATAGCAGTCAATGGCACAGGAAAACTCCAGCCGCTCCATCGCCCGCCGCAAACTTGGCTCTGCACCGCTCGACATGACCGGATTGCCGAAATAACAAAGCATCGCTTTCAGTCGCCCTGCCTGCGCATCTTCCTCAAAATAGGCGGGAATCCAGCCGCTCCAAAGCCTGCCGGGATTGAGCTTGAATTTTGCGGCGTTGTTCGGCGGCTTAGGCTGATTGTCCGTCCACGCTGGGGCCAGCTTGAATTTGCTGACTAAGGCCGGGCCGCCCGGCGCGTCAAAACTGCCCATCAGAGCGTTCAGAGCTTGAATGGCTTGGGTGGCATGGGTGGCGTTCGGTGCTTGGGCCACACCGGTCCACGAAAGTGCGGCGGTGGCAGGCGCAGCTGAGGCAAATTCGCGGGCCAGCCGGGTTATGGTTGCGGCAGGCACCCCGCAGATCGTCTCGGCCCACTCTGGCGTGCGGGCAATGCCATCCTCCTCTCCTAAAAGCCGTTTTTTGAACTCGGGGAACCCGTAGCACCAATTTTCAGTGAATGCTCGGTCGTGCAGCTTGTCCGCCACGATGACGTGGCACATCGCCATTGCCATTGCCCCGTCTGTGCCGGGAATGATCGGAATCCATTCCGTCGCAATCTGCGCGGTCTCACAGCGGCGCGGATCAACCACCACTAACTTGGCCCCGTTTTTCACCGCCTGCTTGAGCAAGTTGACTTTGCGCTGTCCGGCGGAAGTCGCCAGCTCATTGATGCCGAAGAGCAGTATGTACTGCGAATGGGCATAGTCAATCCAAGGCCGCTTTTCGCCAAGACAATGCTCGTTCGCCATGCGGTTGGGATTGTCGCACATCTGGCGGTGGGTGGTCTTGTTCGGCGTGCCGTAAGCGGCCATCACTGCGTCGTGGCACCAACTATTGTAGTCGTTGCCCTGATGAAAGCCGACTGTCTTGGGATCAAAGCTCTTCAGCTTGGCGGCAAGCAGATCAAGTGCCTCGTCCCATTCCGCTTTGCGGAATCTGCCGTTCTCGCGGATCAGCGGAGTTTTGAGACGATAGGCGGAATAGGTGTTTTTATGCGCATTTGCCCCTTTGATGCAAAGCCGTCCGCCGCCTTTGGGATCACCAGCCAATCCCTTGCAGCCGACAATCACCCCGTCTTTCACCCGCACCTCCTGCCCGCAAAGACCAAGGCAGATATAGCAGTGCGTCTTGACGACGTGTTCCGGCTCTATCTGCGCCGAGCCTTCAACCACCAGCGTGACTAAGGTCTTGTTTAACTCCAGCAGCGCAGCAAAGATCGGTTCTATCACTATCAGCGCACTGTCTGCTGCTGACAACACAGCCATCGTCAGTTCGGCCAGTCCTTTATAGAAATCTGTTTTGGCTGAAGCAGCAAGCTGGGCGCAAAACTTGTTCGCCCAAGGCAGCAAGTGATTCTGGAGAAAATCAGCCTGCTTTTCCTTGTTGCCGGGCTGTGCCGCCAAATAAGCCATGAATTCCAGTTCAACCGCAATATGATCGTCCAAATCCGGCCAAGCAGGATTGAGATGCACCCCGCTGTCGTGATAGATTTTCCGCACCCGAAAGATTGGCTCCTGCATGACCAGCGGCTCGCCGGAAAGATGGCAGGAAGCGTAAGGAAAAGCAGGATTCTGACCTGCATTGAGAAACAGCTCTGCGTAGTCATGGCGCAGCTCGCGGAAAATTTGTTCAATTGGAGCCGACTGGAGAAAAGCGATCAGCCGGGCCAAGCATGAGGCGAGCTTCTCTGCCTCTGCATACTCCCGCAATGAACCGAGCTGCTGCGAAAACTGGCTTGGAATCAGCTGCTCTAACAGCGGCAGAGCTATTTCATCCCGATACAAAATCGAGACAAAGCGATAGACAGCAGACCGTGCCAAACTTATTTTGTTACCCATAGCGTTTCCTCAAGCATTGGCAAGAATTTCCTTCTATTGGGCAGAAAAGGAAAAATCAGCATCATGAACAAATTGATTGCATGATATAGCACGGTCGTTTATTTATTGTCAACAGATTTTCACGGCCTGCGCTGACAAATACAACTGTATTTCAAAAGAAATAATCATTCTCATTAAGCTCTTTTTATATCTTCACCTTTGGAGGAAAACATGAAGGAAGCAAGGACAGGCAGATCAGGACTCATTCTGCTCGCAGCAGCACTGATGCTGCTGAACAGCCAGCCGCTACTTTCAGCGGAGAATCAGGAGTCTGTCAATCAGCCGCAGGCAGCGGTGATTGGCTCGAATGATCTGCCAGGCAAGCTGGGCGCAGTGCTGGCAAAGACCCCGATCGGCACGGACAAAGGACAGATCAACCCGCAGGCGGAGAAAGGTTTTGCAGGAATACCCGGCGCACCGAAGATCAACTATGCGGTCGCGTTCCTTTGGGCAGTCTGGGTAGGTTGGATATTTGCCACGGTCGGCGCATTCGGCGGCATCATGGCCGGTGTGGGCCACATGACCCTTTTTGCCCTTGGTGCCTACGCAGCAGGCTTCAAAACCACCAATCCTGAGCTGAACAAGCTGCTCACCGACACCATCCGGGCCTCAAATCAATATTTGGTGGGCTTGGCAGCCCTGATTTCGACATGGAATTTTTACAAGATGAAGCGAATGGTGGTGCCACTGGGAGCCGCGCTTGGCTTCGGCAGCCTCTTCGGGGGGATGCTGATCACCTATCTCACGGCGGACAAGCTGAAATTTGACCAATATCAGGGTTGGTTCGGCATCCTCATCCTTGTGATCGGCGCGCTGATGCTTGCGAGCACCACGGAAAAAAGCCGTGCCAAGAAAAAGGCGGCGGACGAGACTGGCAAAAAGCTCCAGCAGCTCATGAAGGAAAAAGGTGAGGCCGAGGGCGTGAAGCTGCTCTCCGCAGGCATCGGCAAAGTCAGTTTTTCCTTCTACGGGGCTGAGTTTTCCTTTAATCCTCTGCTGGCGGCAGTCGGCGGCCTGATCATCGCCGCTATCTCCGCCTTTCTCGGCGTAGGCGGCGGCTTCCTCTATGTTCCATTTCTGACCGACATCATTGGTCTGCCGATGTACATCGTCGCGGGAACTTCGGCCTTGGCAGTACTCCTCAGCATGATTTCCAGCCTTTTCACACACGTGGTCATCAAAGGCACTTTCATCAGCTGGGGGCTGGTGGGGATCGAAATGACTGGGGTCTTTGTCGGCGCGATGATCGGGCCGTACACGCAGAAGTATATCCCTGAAAAATGGTTGAAGCGGCTTTTCATTTTTTTGGCGGTTTATGTGGGCATCGCCTACTTCAGTAAAGGCTTCTTCGGTCACAGCTGGCTGCCAATGGGATAAAACGTTGCAGAATTTGTCCCGGCTAACCGTCGGTGTTCAGCTGGGACAACATGTTCCAATCAAAGCAACACCATGCTACAAGCAGCAGTGCACCTGATTTGCGGTTCAAGCGATCAACTTCCCCTTCAAATATCTCTCGTTACGGACGAGGTTCTTCCCGGCGGCATCTTGTTTTCTCTGGAAAAAACAATTCCGCTGGGGTATTATGATGCGGGATGTTGTATGCAACGCCTCATTGTGCAAATTCTTTTTGAAGGAGAGAACAAAATGAAGAATCAACCGCCGTCAGCAGGCGCAGTTGCTTTAGCCGCCGGAGCTGCGCTGCTTGCCGCCGCTGCCGGGGCATCAGCTTTGGAGATCAAAACCGGCAACGATAAAGTCGAGTTACAGCTTAAAGGCCACGTCAACCGTGCGCTCATGTATGTGGACGACGGCAACGAGAGCAATGTCTTTCACGTTGACAACACGAACTCAGAAACCAGAGTCGGTCTGTACGGCAAGCTGGCCGCCACGGAAACCCTGACCATCGGCAGCAACTTTGAGCTACAATGGCAGGCAAATCCTTCAGACAAGGTGTCAATGGAGGAGGAATCTATTTCCGGCGATTTCAAAGAGCGGCTGGCGGAAATCTATTTTGACTGCAAGAAAGGCGGCAAATTTTGGCTGGGACGCGGCAAGATGACCAGTGACGATAGCTCGGAAGCTGATTTGTCCGGCACGGAACTGGCAGGCAATTCCGGTGTGACTGACGTGGGCGGCGGTTTTATGTTCCACGACAGCAAGGCGGCACCTGTTGCGATTGGCGAAAAGCCGAAAGGCTCCACTGTCAAAGATGTCTTCAACTCGATGGACGGCACCCGCTACAACCGGGTACGTTACGATACCCCCAAGCTCGCAGGCTTCAGTCTCGGCGCATCAGCGGCTGAACAGGATATTGCTGATGTCAGCCTCAAGCATTCCAGCGAGCTGGCAGGCATGAAGGTGGAGGGTGTGTTGACATGGTACACCCCCGGTGATCTCGGCGATTACAGCCAAATCAATGGCTCGCTCTCAGCCCTGTTCAATTCCGGCTTCAACCTGACCGCAGCAGGTGGCACCCGCGACATGAACAACATGCCCGCAGGCGGTGACGATCCAGTCTTCATGTACGGCAAAGTTGGCTATATCTGCAAAGAGCTGTTCTCGCTCGGCTCCACGGCCTTTTCAGTGGATTACGGCGTGTTTGAGAATGCCAAGAAGCAGGATATCGAGCAGAAAGGCACGGCTACTGGCGTGCAGATGGTGCAGAATCTTTCCGACTGGAGCACCGAGCTGTTTGCAGCCTACCGGGGTTATACACTGGAAGACAAGACCAGCGCAGATTACGACGACATCACTATCGTGATGGGCGGCGCACGCTTCAAGTTCTGAATCTGAACCACTTGCTGTTTCCCCGCCTGCGCTGAAGATGCCGCCCGGCATCTTCAGCCGCTTCCTGCCTCCCTTTTGCTGATGGCAGAGATGCAATTGTCGATTAATGGAAATGATTGCTGCCAGCGATACCACCAGACTGTCTCGTTCTTGCCTGTAACATACTTCTTATCCCTTCCTAATATATTCTGAACATTTTTTCATTCAAGTAGCACTCTAACAGTTCATGTGTTTTTCCGTCGGACAGTCCTGCACGGAAAAATGAACAGAAAAATGAATTTATATGGGGGAGCTATGAAGGAAATAAGAATATCGTCGTTGTTTCTGCTAACTTTTTTCGCGGTACTTGCCGCCACAGTCGATGTTCAGGATAGCATGGCCCAGCCGCAGAACAAAGAAATCATCTTGCGAATTCATGGGTCTAACACCATTGGCGCACAGCTTGCGCCGGATTTAGCTAAAGTCTTTTTGCAAAAGTTAGGCGCGGATTCAGTCAGACAGGTTGATCTCGCCGCAGGTACCGAGATTAACATCGAAGGGCATTTTCCCAACCAAGAGCTGGTTAAGGTCATCGAAATCCGGGCGCACGGCTCTTCTACCGGTTTCAAGGGGCTAAAGAACAAGCAATGCGACATTGGTATGGCCTCTCGGAAGATTAAAGACAGTGAGGCGCAAGAGTTAGCTTTTCTCGGCGAGATGACGAGCAGTGCCAGCGAGCATGTTCTGGCCTTAGACGGTGTAGCGGTGATCGTCAATAGCGCGAATGCTGCTGTATCCAAGCTGAGTTTCGCCCAATTGGCTGACATTTTTTCCGGCAAACTGATAAATTGGTCGAAAATCGGCTGGGCAGACGCGCCAATCAGCATTCAGGCGCGGGATGAAAACTCAGGTACGCACGACACATTTCAGAGCATCGTGTTGGGCGAGAAAAAAATGGACGGGGCGGCGAAACGCTGGGATTCCAACGACAATCTTTCTGCGGCGGTCAACGCTGATACCCACGCGATTGGCTATTGTGGCCTGCCTTATGTCAAGCACAACAAAGCCTTGGGTATTTCCGATGGTGGCCCAGCAGTACGGCCCACGGTTTTCACCGTTGCTACTGAAGATTATCCGGTCAGCCGCCGCCTTTATTTTTACACCCCAGCTGCTCCAGAAAATTCGTACACGCAGGACTTCATCGCCTTTGCCTTGAGCCAAGAAGGACAGGAGCAGGTCAGAAAGCACAAATTTGTTGATTTGACCATTTCTGCTGAGGAACACAAGGTTGATGTCGCGTTGGGAACGAACCAAAATTACCAAGTGCTGTATAAATATCTGACTGCCGTGCGAGGCGCGAAACGACTGTCGGCAAACTTCCGCTTTAAAGGAGAAACGCTTGAATTAGACAACCGATCCTTGCGCGATGTTGAACGAATAGTGGATTTTCTGGCGGAAAACAGAGCAAAGGAAATTATTTTAGCAGGATTTTCCGACCGCAGTGAGGATATAGCCCGCAATATAGAAGGACCTACTGATAATAAATACGCCAAGAATTTTGATCTTTCCTGCAAACGGGCGGAAGCCGTTAAAGAAGAGCTGAATTCACGCGGTATCAAAATTGGCGATATCCTTTGTGTCGGCAGCGAAATGCCAGTCGCGTCCAATAGTACCGAACTGGGTCGGGAGAAAAACCGCCGCGTTGAGGTCTGGGTGAGATGACCGCATCAATTCCTCATGTTCTCACAACAATTCTCTGACAATTGTCTGGTTGAATGAGGGCAGTCGAAGTGGAGAAGCAGCTGGCTGACATTTTCAAATGAGGAGGAGTCATGCTGGAACGAAATGAGAGCACCTTGGAGCGGGCCTTGGAAAAAGCGGCAAAGATCATCTGTAGCTTGCAATACGGACGCTGTCCTGTCCAGGAAGAGCATTTTCCCGGCTGTCCCAGCGTGTGCAATGAGGACAGCCTGCCGTGGCAGTGCTGGGTTTCCTATCTGCGGGCCACCGCAACCGGGGCAGGGGCAGCGGCGTGACGATGGACTGCAATCTGCGGGTGCCAGCTTGGCGTGGAAGACGGAAAAGAACAAACTGAACTGCTGGGAGTTCAAAGAATGCGGCAGGGAGCCGGGCGGGCGCAACGCGGCATTGTTCGGAATCTGTCCCGCCGCTGTTGTGCAGCAGGCGGACGGCATACATGACGGAAAAAACGGCGGACGCTGCTGCTGGTTCGTGACCGTTTCTTTCTCCAAAGGCAAACCTCAAGGAGGTTGCTCAGAAAACTCCGGCTGCTGCTGGAGCTGCAAATTCTACAATCTGGTCAGAAACGAAGAGCATACCGGTTTCATCCTCCGATATATCAGTCCAAGCCGGATACGGCCTGTTCAAAAATAACTGCCCGTCTTTCCTTTTGTCTCAACCGGCCAGCCAAAATTTCGGCTGGCTGCTTTTTTCTATTTTTCCGCATTCCTCATCAAATTTTCATTGCTGCTTAACACATTTCTAACACCTGCCGGTTAAATAATTGGTCAGGAGAAAGGTTACGCCAGTTCCCTCTGCGGCAAGGCAACCAGTGCAAGCTCCGGCACTGTGTCGCGGTAGGGAGCTGCTCTTTTCACGAGAGGCTGTGTTGATGGCATGTCGCTGCCGTCATGTTGGATATGAATCAATTTTCTAAGGAGAGAGAGATGAGAAAACTGTATTTTCAAGGTGCAATCACCTTGACTGCCGGAGCCATGCTGCTCGGCGCATCAACTCGAGCGTCTGCGCTGGAGATCAAATCCGGCAACGACAAAGTTGATGTACAGCTTAAAGGTCATATAGCCAGAGCAATGATGATGGCTGATGACGGCAATGACAGCAAATTTTTTCACGTTGATAACAGTAACTCGGAGAGTCGGATTATTCTTGATGGTAAGGTTAAGGCATCTGATTCCCTCACTGTCGGTAGCACCTTTGAGGTGCAATGGCAGGCCAATCCCTCTGACAAGGTGTCAATGGGTGAAGAAACTATCTCCGGTGAATTCAAAGAACGAATCATGGAGGTTTATTTTGATGCCAAGGATATGGGCAAGTTTTTCTTGGGACGCGGTGACATGGCTTCAGACGACAGTACCGAAGTTGATTTGTCCGGTACTGATTTAGCAGGTAATTCCGGTGTAGCTGACGTGGGCGGTAGTTTCAAATTTTACGATCCCGCAGCGGAAGCACTCGTTCCTGATGAAAACGGCGAAGTCGTCGATAAACGTCTGTCGGTGAGCAATGTCTTTGACAACATGGACGGCCTGAGCCGGAGAAACCGGGTGCGCTACGACACGCCCAAGTTTGCAGGTTTCGGCCTCGGTGTTTCCGCTGGCGAGAAGGAGATGGCTGATGTTACGCTGGTTTATTCCGGCGAGTTGAGCGGCACTAAGTTAGAAGGTGCGCTGGCTTGGTCTGATCCGGGCAGTGAAAAAAGCTACAGTCAAATCAACGGCTCTGCCTCGCTGCTGTTTGATTTTGGCCTGAATTTTACCGCTGCGTTTGGTAGCCGCGATGTAGATAACATGCCTGCGGGCGGCGATGAGCCGACCTTCACGTACGGCAAAATCGGCTATAAATGCGACAAACTGCTGCCTTTTGGTTCCACCGCTGTTTCTGTGGACTACGGCGTTTATGAGAACGTCAAACATCAGAATAAAGGCGAAGAAGGCACCACCTACGGCCTTCAGTTAGTGCAAAAGATGTCTGACTGGAACACTGAGCTGTATGCGGCGTGGCGTAATTTTGAGCTGAAAGACAATAGCGGCGCAGGCTACGAGGATATTTCGATTGTTATGGCCGGTGTACGGCTCAAGTTCTAAAATCTCCTGCTGACCAGATGCCCCTGAAGCAAGGGGCATCAAAAAACCCTTCTCTTTGTTTCTTTTTCCGTCTGTGGTATGCTGCGGTTTTGCGCTCCTCGTCTTCCTCCTTCTTTCCTGCAATGGCAAAAGAAAAAATTCTGATAGTTGAGGACGCAGAGGATATCCTTGAATTAGTCCGCTACAATTTAGCCAAAGAAGGCTATCAGGTGAGTTGCGCCATGTCCGGCGAAGAGGCCTTGAATGTGGTACGTCAGGCCACTTTTGACTTGATTCTGCTGGATATTATGCTCCCCGGTTTAGACGGCTTGGAGGTCTGCCGACGACTGCGGCGGAACATCGCCACAGCGCATGTTCCCATCATTATGCTCACTGCCAAAAGCGAAGAAACCGACATGGTGGTCGGCTTGGAGCTGGGCGCTGATGATTACATGACTAAGCCTTTCAGCCCGCGTGTGCTGACTGCCCGCATTCGGGCCGCGCTGCGCCGCTCGCAACAGGAAGGTCAGTTGGAAGAAAAAGCTGACATCTTTAGCTTCGGTGATTTGCAAATTGACTGCTCACGTCACGAAGTTTCGGTCAAAGGCGAGTTAGTGCGCCTAACCGCCACTGAGTTTGGCATTTTGCTTTGCCTAACCAAGCGACCCGGCTGGGTCTTTAGTCGTTATCAGATTGTTGAGGCGGTACGCGGCGAGGATTACAGCGTTACCGACCGAGCTGTGGATGTACAAATTGTTGGCTTACGAAAAAAGCTCGGCGAGTTGGGTTGCTGCATTGAAACTGTGCGCGGGGTTGGCTATCGTTTTAATGCTCAAAACGGGTGATCCAAGATTGCCAAGCCAAAGCCAGTTTTTCCATAACCATTACCGTTGTAAAGCATATATCTTTGCCCATCATGATCAAACACAAAGGGATATTCAATCATTTCAGAATCCCATCCGGTTAAAGATACATCTATACCAGCTAAATGATCAAGTCTATCCCAATGCTTACCATCAGTTGATTCTGCATAGCCAATTCGATAAGAATGCCCACGGAAAGAATACCACATTCGCCAGCGGTCTGTATCATGAATGACTGATGGACGAGATATTGCATATTCATGTTCAGTCGAATAATCAATTGCAACAAGACCATCCCGCTGCCAGCTTATTCCGTCATGAGATTCAGCATATTTTATATGATATTTATGTTCTGGTTTTCCATTGCGTATCTGCCAGCCTGTACAGGACAAATACCACATTTTCCAAATATTTTCTTCATGGATAACACAGCAGCTGGCGCAAAAATGAGGCTCTCGTACAGAGCGGTCAAGAATTGGGCCGTTGGAATATCTCTTAAATATTTTTCCATCTGTACTAATTGATAATCCTATTGAGTTCCGAAATGGGACGGTTACACCAAGATTCCACCCTATATAATAAAAATATTTTTCATCACCTTGCTGTGTAAGCCAAGTTGCCATTGCGCCGCTATCATCAAATTCTCCCAGTTCTCCTGGTGATAAAACTGGTTCAGAAGACAAATCAACGATTTGATCAGGACGAGTGATGTCAATCACTACATAACCGGTAAAGGTTCTGTTTAAATTGTCTCTGGTGCTGAAATAAATTTTGAATAATCTATCTCCCACATTTTCAGCAACAGGAACGGCAGCATGTGACCTCATCCACTCAATATTACCTGACGGACAAAAAACATGGCCAAGTTTTTTCCATTTCATGGTATGTTTATATTTTTCTCAATCTCGTACTCGGTACTTTTGAACGTTCAGTTGCTGTACTAATATATACGCCTTCTGGTTCTGTATCAGCCAAGAGGAGCGCGTTAGCCCCAATGACGCATCTATCTCCTACTTTGATGTGATCACGTAATGTTGCATTTACACCAATAAAACATTGTTCTCCAATTTCAACACATCCAGAAATAACCACATGAGATGATATAAAATTATGATCCTTTATTACCGAGTGATGACCAATATGATTTCCGCTCCAAAGAGTCACGTTATTACCGATAGTGACAAAGGGCTGAATAGTATTGTCTTCTAATATAAAACAATTTTCTCCGATCATCCCCTGATTAAGAACTGTGGCTTTAGGGCTGATAAAATTAGCAAATTGATATCCTAACGATTTTACTTTGGTATATTTTTCTTTCCTTACAGCATTAAGTTTTGAATAGCTTAATGCCACAAAAAAAGCGTGATCTGTCGGAGGATAAAACCTTAATACATCTTCAAACGCAACAACAGGAAGATCGCAAAATTTATGTTCTTTTATATATTCTGCATCAACTACAAAAGCTACAGCTTGATATTCTGAAGCAATGCTAAAATAAAAATGAGCAATCTGGGCAATGTCTCCTGTGCCAAAAATAATAAGTTTCTTTTTCATAATATTTTTTTCACAATAATTGTAAATTCGTAAAGACCGTAATCGTGCAACAAGGATACATTTTTTGAGTATAATCTCTTGCAACGATCAAATAGTGCACAAGGATCAGCGTAATAGAGATAATCACGTTTTTTATCAGTATCAGAATATGATGTTAAGCAATTAAAGGCAAATCCAACGCGACTCGTTCGATACAGGTCGTCTAAAACAGAATGAATGTAGTCGCTCCATTCAGCATTCGTCTTTTCAAGACGGACATTAAAAATACCACTTGCCATTCCATAATCGGCATTCTGGTCAGGATGAGACGAGATAACAAACCTTACCTGCGATCCAAGCTGACAATGCCGCGTTGCGGCTTTAATCATCTCACGAGATACATCAATTCCAATATATGAAAAATTCTGATATCTACTTAGGAGGAAATGGTAAAATGCCCCGTAGCCGCAACCAAGGTCATTCAAAGAAAAATTTGAATCTGTAACAATAAGTTTACAGAGTTGTTCAAAGCGGATCGTTTGACTTTTGTGTCCATTCCAATCGACACCTTGAGGCGTTTGTCCATGCTGCGCAAGTTTTTCTGCGTAATAAGCAGCAACATCATTAAGAAGATCAACTTTCTTTTCTTGCATAAATTTCTCGCACGATGGTATAAGGCCGCTGCTTCGTTTCCGAAAAAATTTTTGAGAGGTAAATACCAATCACGCCAACAAAGGAAATTATCATGCCACCAAGTAACCATATTGAAGCCATGATCGATGTCCATCCGCTCAACGGTTTAGCAAGAAATGCCCAATGTACAAGCAACCAAGTGATATAGCTTATAGCAAGAAAAGAAATAATAATTCCAATGTAAAAAATGATAATCAATGGAGCATTACTGAATGAGGTTACTGAATTGACCAGCAAAGCCATTTTTCTACGTAAAGTATATGTTGTTGCACTCTCACTGTACTTTTTTATAAAATGAGGTTGTTGGTTGAAACCAGTAATTTGCCATAGGCCTGCTATTAAAATTTCTCTTTCTTTATGGAGTAATAAAGAATCAACGTAACGTCGTGTCATTAATCGTGCTGTAACGGCATTTTCAGGCAAAGAGAGTCCTGTTAGGATGTTAAATAAATTATAGAATAAACTTCCGCTCCAACGCTCAAACCATCCCCCTTTGCGCTGTTCTTGAACCCCATAAATCACATCGCAGCAATCTCTTTGCATCTGCATGGCAAAGCTGATTAGATATTCTGGCTCTTCTTCAAGATCACTGTCAATTAAAAATATTTGTTCCCCTTTAGCATAGGAAAGTCCTGTCATCATCGCTTTGTGATGGCCAAAATTACGAGAAAGATCAACGAGTACAACGTGATGATCACGTACGGCAAGTTTTATGGCCAGCTCAAGACTCTTATCTGGCGAGCCGTCATTGACGAAAATAATTTCATATTCTTCGTCAACGATCTGGCGGGCTACTGCACTTGCCCGTTCATGGAATTCATGAATATACGGGGCAGATTGATAGAGAGTTGTGACAATAGAAAGCTTCATGGACGGATATATTTCATATAATGAAATGCTTCTTTGCCGCAATTAAACAAAAGATCAAGAATAGTTACGCTGTGCGTGAAATCTCCCCAGAGTTGTGTATATTCAGGGTAGCCTGCATAATCAAACCATGTCAATTTGATGTCCATATCACGGAACACCTGTTCTTCGATGTAATTTTTAGCAGCTGGGCCTGAGATATATTCAGTGCCGCCCGCCTGCACACAAAGATCAGCTAACCGTTCAGTTTTGCTGTCGATCAAATTGTAATCACTTGAATGAGTGATAGCAGTTTTGATCCCCAAGTAATGACAGATTGCTTTAATAAATTTTCGATTAAGTTCGGATAGGCCACTATATGATTTGCCAAGATACAACGGCTCAAGCCATTCAGCAATTTCGCTAAAATGCTTTGCCCGACGATAGTTCATCGTTAATCTTTTCCAATGATCTACAGACCAGTCAGTTCCGTCAATTTCAGTTTCATTTATTTTCTGATAAAATTTACCTTTTACTATAACTGGAATTGTCATCCATTGCACACCTTGTGGTGTTTTAATTTGATTTCTATTTCGCCAGTCTCTTCGAGTAAACTGCATGTCGTCATAAAGAATAAATTCATCAACAGCGGCAATTATATCAAAATAGCCCTTCCAAGGGATATAATTTGATTGAATAATAGCTATTTTTTTCATATATTTTTTGTTGCAACGCATCGGATATGATACCGATACTGTTTGTGATGAAGTTGCTCATGTCGCGAATATTCCTCTTCAGTCCTTCTATCGCTGTCAGCGACAGAATTGAAGGATAAAATTACCATGTTTCCTTCTTTGCTCCCAGTAAATAAATGAACCTTGCTATAAAAAACGCCTTAGTGCTGGGTGCGAGTCGAGGCATTGGCCGGGCAATTGCCCGTAGGCTGGCCGCTGAAGGAGCGAAGCTGATCTTGCCTTGGTTTGATTGGCCTGAATCCGTGGAGGAAATGGAAGAGGAATTCAGCGGACACCTTACCTTGCAGGCTGATCTGCGTGATGCGGAGAGCGTGCAGGCAATGAGTCGGCGTATCGCGAACGAATACGGTGCGCTCCATGTCCTGATCAACAACCTTGAGCGTGGCGGTATGCCGGTGGTTCATGGCAGCTATCACCGCCCGGTCAACCGCGAACAGTGGCAGCTGGAACTCGATACCACGCTGCACGCTAAGTGGTTGATTTTTGATGCCTGCCTGCCCTTGCTGCGGCAGGCCGAGCAGTCGGCAGTGGTCAATATCTCTTCAGTAGCAGCGATCACCGGACGTTCTGGCCCAGCTGGTTTGCTCTTCAGCGACGGCTACGCTGCCGCAAATCGAGGTATCAGTTCGCTCACCGAAACGTGGGCGCGGATAGCTGCGCCAAGCATTCGGGTCAACGAGCTGATGCTCGGCCTGATCGACAGCCGCCACGGGCCAAACACTAAAGGTTGGGCTTTATTAAAAGAAAAGGAACGAGAGGCACTGCTGCGGCACACTCTGCTTGGGCGCACTGGTAGCCCAGAAGAGGTGGCTGAAGCCGTACTCTTTTTGCTAAGGGCAGATTATATGACCGGCGCGACGCTTCGGTTAGACGGCGGCTTTGTCTTGGGCGGGGAAAAGGTGCCAGAGATGCCTGACGGGGTAATCTGAGTCTCAGACAAAATCGATGCTCACTGGGCAGTGGTCGGAGCCGTGGATATCATCATGGATCTCGGCGGCCCGGACTCGGTTTCGGCTGCGTTCGTTCACGAGAAAATAATCGATCCGCCAGCCCACATTGCGCTGCCGAGCGACGGTGCGGTAACTCCACCAGCTGTAGCGTTCCGGCTCGGCATGAAAGAGGCGGAAGGTATCGAGATAGCCTGCTTGGACTAACTCATCCATCCAAGCCCGCTCTTCAGGAGAAAAGCCGGGATTTTGCACATTTGCTTTGGGGTTAGCAAGGTCGATTTCCTTGTGCGCCACGTTCAGATCGCCGCACAGCAGCACTGACTTTTCCACTGCCAGCTGGTTCAAATGATCCAGCATCGCTTGGTTGAATGCCTGCTTAAAGGCCAAGCGCTTCAGGCCGTCTTGGGTATTAGGAAAGTAGGCAGCGACTAAGTAAAAATCAGCAAATTCAAGGGTAAGCACCCGGCCTTCACAGTCGAATTCCTCGCGGCCCAAGCCGTAACGCACCCGCAGCGGCTCTTTGCGGCTGAATACTGCTACTCCAGAGTAGCCCTTTTTCTTAGCCGGATGCCACCAGACCTGATAGCCGGGGATGCTCCGGGCGGCTTCGGGCAGTTGCTCTGGCAGGGCTTTGATCTCCTGCAAAGCAATGATGTCGGCGTTCAGCTTGCTCATGCTATCAAGAAAGTCTTTGTCCATCACCGCTCGCAACCCATTGACATTCCAAGAGACCAAGCGCAGGACTGGGCATGAAAGCTGCTCCTTGCCTGCTGTCTTGCGCGGCTGCACACCGAGCTGCGGGCAGTAGGCGGCAATCACGCAGCGGTCGCAGTGCGGAGCGCGAGGTTTACAAGTGCCTTGGCCGAACGCCACCAGCAAGGAGTTAATGCGGAGCCAGTGCTGTTGCGGCAGCTTGGCCCGCAGAGCAGTCTCGGTCTCTGCGGGACTGCGGGTCTGCACATAGCCCCAGATGTTCATGATCCGATGTACGTGGGTGTCAACGCAGATAGCAGGCTTGCTGAACGCCACCGTCATGACTAAGTTGGCGGTTTTGCGACCTACGCCCGGCAGCCGGAGCAGTTCCTCGATGGTCTCTGGCACCTGACCAGCAAAGTCACGGCGAAGAACTTCAGGCAATGCGGCAAGGTAGCGTGCTTTACTGCGAAAGAAGCCCACGGGATAGATCAGCTCTTCCAATTCCGCAACTGAAAGTTGGGCAAGAGCCTCAGCGTTTTCGGCCTGAGCAAAGAGCCGCCGAGCTGCCCCCGCCGTGACTTCGTCTTTGGTGCGAGCGGAAAGAATAGTCGCGGTCAGGACTTTAAAGGGGTCGTTCGTCTGGGCGGCAATCAAGTCAACCACCGGCACTTGGTATCCAGCAACCTCCTTGTCCAGCAAGGCAACAACAGTGTCGATGGGAAAGATCATGGTTTGCGCTTATCAAACACTCAAATGGAAACTGTGTTAGATCGTCCAAGTAAGAGTCGCAATCCGTATTGCCCGCAAAGCAGCAGTCCGAAACCAGCAATCACCAAGAAAAATAACTCAGATAAACCGATATGAAGTGCTATCCATGCGACAGCGATCACCGGTAAAAGTAGCATTCTCACGGTAAAACGCAAGGTATTATGCTGGCTGATGACATCAGCAATCGATGGAGAATGCTGATAATAAAAATCTATTAAAGAACGGCTGACTGCGTTACCGGACATGAATTGATCTCGGAAATCGCGAAGTATCTGTACCGCAGGATCGAAGACCGAACCAAAAGCGGCGGTGGCGACAAAGCAAGAATCAGCTGTTCTGAAGCTCACTTGGTTGCCATAATAGGTTGTGCCGCCGCTGACTGCATAGGCGCGTGCATAAAAGAAGGTGCCGGGCCTCAGGCTTTTCAGTTTGCTGCTGAATGCGCCATTGCCGCTGCCTGCGCTCGTGTTTCCTTCTTCGAGAAATTTGGTTTCGCTGGTAGTAGCTGTTGCATCAGCTGTGGTACTATCTGCGGCGATGGCTGTACCTATGAAGAAATTGCCGACATTCTTCAGTGCATTATTTACCATTTTCTCAGAGGCTACAAATATCTGCTGAGAATTAGCAGGTAGTGTGTAATCAGCTGTACCAATGGTGACAGTAAAAGAGATAATACCGTCTGTTGTATTCACCGCACCGCTGGCTGTATTCTTGCAGCGGACGTGATATTTTTTTTCTCCATTTTGCAAACCAGTGACAAGCTGCGAATGAGTCTTTTCGCCGGTGCTTGAGAATGTCGCCTCCATCTGATCATACGCAGTTCCGACTTTGGTGTCATATTTGCAGGTCGCATTCACATCTGTTGACAGGCTTAAGGTGGCCGAGGCCGTGCTGATACTGCCGTTGCTGGGGGACAGATTTGACATCACGGGCGCATTGTTGCTTGTGTTACTGTTTGATGAAGATGATGACGAGCTGCTTGCTGAAGATGTCAGCACGGGATTAGGCATCGTACCAAAGACAAGGCCCCGTTGGGTGACATTGCTCAGGCCGTTAAGCACCTCAGCCGGAATAATAACCGTGGTTCTGGTCAATTCATACGGCGTACCAGTTAGGATATACTGATTGCCTGTATTCACATCACTCAACGTGTTGATACCTACTACATTGTTGGCAGTAGTGCTGCTGTTTGCTGCTATTGCCGTCGTGTATTTGCTCACTGCTGCTGCACTGGAACCCGCCGCTGCCTCGCTCTCGCCCACTGCTACTACGCTGTTCTCAGAAACTGCGGCCAGCGCGGTTGAAGTGTCTTTGCCGCCGCTGAAACCAGTGGTCACGACAGCGGAAGTAGTAAATTGCGCGGAATTTTCCTGCGCCGCACCCGTATCTTTGCTGTAGGTGATGAGAAGAAACTCGCGCTGCTGATCAACAGTTTTGAACCCAGCAGCTACAATTGTTTCATCCGTAACAACAACATCATACAGCACATCATCTTGAGTTCCGACGGCAGTGACTAATACGCCTAAGTCGCTGTCCGGGCGGCCTTCAGCAGTGAAGCGGAACAGAGCCGCGTCGCGTGTGTTTTCCTTGCCGACTGAACCAGCCACCAAGATACCGCCATCCTTGTTGACAAACATGCCATAGCCTTCGCTGAACACGCTGCTGTCCGTGGGTATGGCAATGCCGTTATTGCCGAATTCTTTATCTAATTGCCCAGCGGCATCAAAGCCCAGCACCATCAGTCCGCGCCGCTGCCCGTCACTGTAGGAGCCGGACACAAGAATGCGCCCGCTCTCGGTCAGGGCCACGCTTTCCGCTTGGGCATCCACACCCACCACGCTGAGAGAGAAGCCTTCTTTGGCAAAAGATAGGTCGGGTGTGCCGTTGGCCAAATACCGCCCCAGCACCACCACCCTGCCGTTTACCCCTTGGGCGACACCGGCGATAACAATGCTGCCGTCTTCTTGCACAATCACGTCGGTGATTTCGTCATGACTGCTACCCACTGCTGTGACCGCCATACCTTCCGTGCCGAAACTGTGGTCTAAGGTGCCGTCGCTGTTGTAGCGCACCAAAGCGAAATCGCGATTTTTGTCGCTGCTGCTATAGCCTGCGGCAAGGATTTTGCCGTCTGGCTGAAGGGCAAGAGTCAAGGCTTCATCATCAAAGGGGCCAACAGCCGTGGTGACAGTGCCGTCAGAGTTGAACGCAGAATCAATAGAGCCGTCCGGCAAAAGGCGAAAAAGCATGAAATCTTTGTCCGCTGTTGTGCTGGATGATGAACCCGCAGCAACAATCTTGCCGTCTGGCTGGACAACGACCGCGTTGGCACGGCTTCCGTACATGCCCAGCTCTACCGCCACCCGACCATCTTGGCCGAAATTGACATCAAGAGCGGCGGCGGATGCCTCGGAACAAAGGGCGGCGAGCAGGGTAAAACAAAGGGCAATCAAGCGGATGGGAGGGGTATTCATAATCAGCAAATCCTGAAGGTGAAGAATGGAGGAAATTTTGTCATTTTACCATAGCTGATTCAGCAGGAAATGACAAGTCCTTGTTGCGGCAGCTTTATTTGCCAAAACTACAAACTGGGTACTGGCAGAATTTACAATTTCGGCAAAGGCCGCCGTGGCCCATTGCAGCGAAGTCTTCCCGACTGAGGCGTTCTCCGGCAAGAATGCGCGGCAGTACCAAATCAAAGACGGTAATTTTATGGAACATGCCGCAGGCAGGCAAACCGACCACCGACACCGTGCCGATTCTGCCGACCAAAAACATAGCACCAGGCAGCACGGGGGTGCCGTAAACGATGCCCTCAGCCCCAGCGTCGCGAATACCGGCGCGGGTGACATCATCAGGATCGACCGACATGCCGCCGGAGGTGATGACTATTTTCGCCCCAGCAGCTATACATTGTTGAATTTGCTCGGCAATCAAACCAGCATCATCTGGCGCGAAACCCACTCGCACCACCTCTGAGCCGAGAGCTGTAAGTTTGCCGCGCAGCACGGCCTCGAATTTATCTTCAATTCTGCCGTGAAAAACCTCGCTGCCAGTAATGACTATCCCGGCCTTGACCGTAGGCAAGGACAGCACGCGGACGATCTTTTTGCCTGCGTTGGCAATTTCGACCGCCTGCGCAATCAAGCTCCGTTCGCCAACCAAGGGAATCAGGCGAACAGCCGCCACTTGCTCGCCTTTTTTCACCGGCGTGTTGTCATGCAAGGTGGAACACATCACTTCGCCGAGCAAATTGAAGCGAAACAAAGCCTCTTTATCAATTTTTAGCAGGCCGTCATGGGCAGCAAGAATGCTCACCTTGCCTTCATGTACGTCATCAGAGTATTCCACGCCGCTGCCAGCCAAAGCAGCAGCCATCAATAGTGCTGCCTCGTTTTCATGAATTTCCTCAGCTGCAAGCTCAAGGACGTAAATATGCTCCTTTCCTAATCTGCGCAGGCGGTCAATATCTTCCAAACGGACAATATCTCCTTTTTTAAAAGCTCGTCCTTTGAATTTGTCTTGAACAATTTCGGTGATGTCATGAGGCAGAACCATGCCCACGGCTTGATCAACAGGGATACATTTTTTCATTTTTTCCGGTTCCGGTGGTTGTTTTGCTGGCAGCGGGCCGCGTTTCTGGTACTATAGCCGGTTGCGACACGGCTTGCAGGACAATTTTTCCGCAGGCAGTTTTTTCCTTTGGTAAAATTTGACTCAGAAAAGACCATGATTAGTCAGAAACTCCTTGAAATTATTGCCTGTCCCAAGTGCAAGGGGCAGGTACAGCTCTCTGAAACCCAAGACGGCCTCATCTGCACCGTTTGCCAGCTTGTTTATGAAATTCGGGATGATATCCCGATTATGCTGATTGATGAGGCCAAGCCACTGATACAAGCAGCATGAGAAGGTTAGAAGTTACGTGGGATAAAAATATAACAAATTGATTTTATTCATGAGTTTCTTTTTATAAAAAAGACAACTTGCTTGAATTATTCATTTTGTAATATTGAGCTGCGTAACTCCTATTAATTTTTCGCAAGTCCCATGTTTGAAAATTTGATATAATCAATCTGGTTTTGTTATGAATCGGTTTTCTTTTTTGCCTTGCCAGACTGCTGAAGAAATTATATTCTAATGAAGAAAAGCTGTTCTCTTATTGTGCTTATTTTTCGTGAATACTCGAAATAAACGAGGCATGAGAGAAAAAATTAACAGAAAAGGAGAGTTGGAACATGAAAGTGAAGATGCTGCTGCAAACTGCTGCGCTACTGCTTCTGTCAGCAGGGCTTGCCCAAGCCGGAGGTACTAAGTTCGGCAAAAAACATTTGACTTGCGATGATTGTTCAGCAGAGTGCCTGAAAAATCCCTATGCTAAAGGCTGCCCAGATATCTGTAA
>JAGIXO010000190.1 GCA_026122915.1 Candidatus Electronema nielsenii
AAAAATGGACAGCCTATCTGAAGGAGCAGGGAGCCGAGTTCTCATCCATCCTGCCGCGCAAAGGCGACTGGAACGACCTGCTCACCGGTTCGGAAACACCGGAGCAGGCGGGTAAACGCTTCACCGATGAGCTGCCGCGCTATGCGACGCAGGCCCGGCTTGCCCTTGCCGAGACAGCGCAGGACTATGCGGAAATCTACTCTGCCGCCAACAAAGGCCACGCGCCGGGCTTGTTCACCTTCAAGGGCTGCTCTTACTGGAGCTGGCTTAAGCGGAATAAAAAAGAGGGAGATCAGCTTTTCGTCAAGAAGGCGGGAAACTTCACCCTCAAAGTCAGGCACTACCAGCTTTGCGAAAGAGAACATGACTTGCCGGTCTTCACCTACCGGCTGGACGTGAAGACCCGGACAGCGGCAAAGCCGGTCACGGTCACTGCCACCGGCAACGATTTGAAATCGCCGGACGCGATGACCGGTTTCTTTCTCCGCCATGCAAAAGCCAACTGGAACGGCGGGCCGGAAGCAACCAACGCCCTGCGGGAAACCATCTTGGAGACCAAAGCCCCGGACGTGCGGCAGGCTGAATTTGCCGGATATGACCATCAGAGCCGGTTTCACGTCCTGAAACATGTGGCCATTTCTCCAAAAGGCGAGGTCATCAAACCGGAGAAGGACGGTTATTTCAAAGTCGGGCGCGGCATCTGCCTGCGGCCAAGCCAAGACGCGCCAGCGGTGAGGCCGGAGCCGCCAAAGCCCGGCTTCATCAAAGATGAGCTGTATCCGCTGCTCCGGCGCACATGGGGCAATCAGGCCGCCGTTGCTGTCTCCTTTCTCACCGCGTCCGTCTTCGTCAATCAAGTAAGGCCGGAGCTGGGATTCTTCCCGTTCCTCTCACTCCACGGCGACCCGCAGACGGGCAAATCAAGGCTGCTGCGCACCTTAAACGCCATGCAGGGCCTTGATGAGGAAGGCTTGCCCATGAACTCCGCCAACACCAAAAAAAGCGAGCTGCGGGCCATTGCGCAGGTCTCCGGCATGATGAAAGGCATGATCGAGGGCAACGACAAGAGCAAGGCGCGGTTCGACTTTGAATCTATCCTGCCGCTCTACAACGACGGCAACCCGCTTCAGACACGGGCCGCCTACTCGAATGACAATCAGGTCATCAAAATGCTCTTCCACGGCACCTTGGCTTTTGCTCAGAACCGGGAGCCGTTCGAGTCCAGAGCGGCGAAAGAGCGGGTCATCAGCCTGAAATTCTCCACTGATGAGCTGAATGATGACTCCAAAGCGGCCTATGATCAGGTTTGCGCTCTGCCGGTGCCGAAATTGGCAGGTTTCCTGCTGGCCGTGCTGAAGGAGCGGGAGTTCTTTGAATCCAACTGGCGCGGCTATCATGAGCAGGCGAAACAAGACCTGCTGCGCACTGTGCCGGACAATCGCATCAACGAAAACCACGCTGTCCTGCTCGCCTTCCACCGCCTGCTGTGCGAGAAGTTCGGCATCAGCAACGATCTGCTGGCCTATTTTGAAGAGATCGGCAGCCAGAAAATCATTGCCTGCCAGCAGCGCACCTTGACCCCTGCGGACTTCTTCTTTGACAAACTGAACGAGCTGCCGGAGACCATCCAAGACAGCGAAGGGGACGTTTACGGGGCAAAAAGCTCATTCTGGGAGATCAAGAACGATCAAATCTATGTGAACCTGCCGCAGGCGGAGAAGGCCATCAGAGCGGCGGGAATGACCCTCGATTACCCTGAACGGTTGGCTGACTCTTTGCAAAAACATCCTGCGTTCATCAGGGGAAGCGTGTCCAACCGTTTTCCGGGCGGCAAGGGCGGAACGGTGCGGTCTATGGTTTTTGACCTCAAGCGGCTGGACGGGTGACTGAAACAACTGAAACAAAGTGAAACAGAAAGTGAAACACTTTATATCTAACAATATTATAACAGTTACACTGAATATAATAATATTGTTTCACTTGTTTCACATTTATCATGTTGAGCATGTAAGTTCTTATATGCGGGGTGGGCTGCCGATCAGCAGCTTTTTTTCCCGGCGAGGGGGAAAACAGGTGAAACAACTGAAACAACTGAAACAGAGCTTGGCATTCACCTGAAACAGCAGGATTTTTTCTGTTTCACCCTGCTGAAACAAAACTGAAACAAGCACTGAAACAAAAGGCGTTC
>JAGIXO010000191.1 GCA_026122915.1 Candidatus Electronema nielsenii
AAGCCGCACAGACCTTCAACCACCGGGTTGTGTCGGTTGAGCGCGACGGCATCGAGGATGTGTACAACGGCACTGTTGACGAATTCCATAACTTTTATATCGGTCATTTCCTTGGTGAAATTGATGGAGATAAAAGTTACAGCTATATCAATAATTTGCAGTGCGGTGAGCAGTGGCTTTTACCAATGGAATCCTGCAATTTAGGCTCAATCAACCTCGGCCAGTATGTCAAAGACGGTGCGGTCGATTTTACTCGTTTGCAACAGACGGTGCGCACCTCCGTCCGTTTCTTAGACAACGTGATTGACTGCAACCGCTTCCCGATCCCAGAAATCGGTGAAATGACCCGCAAGACCCGAAAAATTGGATTAGGAATCATGGGCCTGCACGACATGCTCATTCAGTTAGAGCTGTCCTATGGCGACGAGGACGGTCGGGCCGCTTCAGCCGAGGTCATGCAATTCATCCGTGATGAAGCGGAGGCCGCCTCCATTGCGCTGGCAAAGCTGAAAGGGCCGTTTCCGGCTTGGGACCCGCAGCACAACCACTACCCCGCCCGTCGCAACGCGGCTCTGACTTCTATTCAACCCACTGGCACGGTCTCGATGATTGCCGACTGCGCTTCCGGCTGCGAACCCTATTTTTCCGTGGTGACAGAGAAAAACGTCATGGACGGCGACCGCTTCCTGATGGTCAACAAGCATTTTGAAACCGTGGCTAAACGGGAAGGCTTTTTCTCCGAAGCCTTGTTGAAAAAGGTAGCACAAAGCGGCACCGTGCTGGAGCAGGAAGAAATCCCAGAAAAATGGCAGCGTATCTTCCGCGCCGCTCAAGACATCAGTCCGGTGGAGCATATTCTGATGCAGGGCGCACTTCAGGCCAGCGGGGTGGATTCCTCCATCAGTAAGACCATTAACCTTCCGTCTTCAGCCAGCAAAGAAGATGTGCGCGAGTCGTACTTGCTCGGCTTTGAGTTGGGCTGCAAAGGGCTGACCGTGTATCGTGACGGCTCGCGGGAAGGCCAAGTTCTCAGCACAGCGGCTTCAACTGCCAAGCAGACCGCGACGGTTTCCTCGCAGGGTGAAACGCAAAAACAAGAGTTGCCAGATGTCCTCAGTGCCAAACGCTACCGGTTGAAGGATGCCAACGGCGACCGCATCTACATCATTGTCTGCTTTGATGATAATGAAAACCCGATGGAGGTTTTTGCTAAATTTCCATTTGATAACCGGCTTGATCTGAAAGATAAATCCACCATGTGGACAACCACGTGCAGGTTAGTTTCTTTAGCACTGCGCTGTCAGATACCGATGGAGGAAATTATTCGCCAGTTAGACCGCTCCAGCGGCCACATGCTCGATCTGCCCGCCCAGCTTGGTAGATTGCTGAAATCTTTCATGGCCGGAACCCAGAAGGGTTTTACCTCCTCTTGTCCAGAATGCCCCGGCACCTTAGTTTTTGCTGAGGGCTGCGAGGTCTGCCGCGACTGTGGCTATTCTCGGTGTTCGTAAACGCAAAAACTGCGTTGGCATGATGTGGACTGCGCTGAAATATTTGTCGATTGTAGTGACGCTACTGTTCGCCGCTGTATCTTCTTCGAGTGCAGCGGCACCGAATTCCTCTCATCAGGCCGTATCTGTCAAGGACGGTCTGATGACCATGCAAGCGCGGAACCTACCTTTGCGAGATGTGTTGCAAAACATTGCAACACAGGCAGGCGTAGAAATCGTCGTGCAGGGCGGTGTCGCGCAGACAGTCTCCGCTGATTTTAGCCGCACTGTACTGGAGGAGGCTTTGCGGCGAATCACACAGGATTTCAACAGCGTGTTTATGTATGGAACCCAGAAATCAGGACAGAGTCGTCCGCCGATAGAAAGGGTGTTGCTCTACGCCAAAACAGCTCCCGGCAGCAAGGCCAATGTTCAGGCAATCGTTTTCCGCCCCGGCTCTACCCTGCCGGTCGAGATAACACCGCAGCAGGCGAAATCAGAACCAGTCCAGATTGAGTCCGAAGAGGAACAACCCTCCATCGAAGCTATTGTTGAGCAAATGAAAAGCAATGACCCCGCCCTGAGACAGGAGCCAAGTCGTCGCCGTCCTCCTTCAGCTCCGCACATGAAATAATTGTTGAGCAAAAGAGC